>CAZXTW010000436.1:0-5817 GCA_964643525.1 uncultured Roseivirgaceae bacterium | reverse complement strand
CGCTAAAGAAGGTGTCCTTACCCAGTATGCACCAAGCAAAGGCCTGGATGTTGGGGTAAACATTACAGTGCATCACCCCAACGGCACTCTTTATGCCGGCACCATCACCAATGGCTTGCAACAACTAACCGACAGCGTTTTTGAGCAACACCCCCTACCCTCTGTGCAACAGGTAACTATTGAAGACATTATTATTGATAAAAAGGGAGGTACATGGGTGGCAACTGACGGCAAAGGGCTCAGTTATTTTTATCAGGACAACAGCAGCCAATATACAGTTGACAACGGCCTGAATAGTAATGCTGTAACGTGTTTGTTTGAAAGCTCGGATAGTGAAATTCTTATCGGCATGAACGGGGGTATTCAACGTATAGTCAATGGAAACCTACGCCCTGCTGTTGAGTTAAACGGCAATTTAGTATATGACCTTTTTGAAGAGGCTAACGGCAACCTATGGGCAGCCACACAAAACGGCCTGTTCAGGCAAGTGGCCAATCAAGATGAATGGGAAGCCATTTACAGAATAAAAGATGTACCATTAAGAGAAATCACTTCAATTACCCAAGACCATGAAGGAAGCATTTGGCTCACAACACGAAGGCATGGCTTGTTGCAGCTTAAAAAAAGTAAATTTGTTAATTATACCAGCCAGGACGGGTTGAGTGACGACATAGTTAATGTGGTGACAGAAACAATACCAGACAATTTTTTGATAGGTTTAGATAACGGCGACATTTTTACCCTTAACAATGGTACGGTAAAACCTTTTAACTTCAACGCTGCCCTACCCAAAGCCAAAATAAGAGATTTATTGTATGACTCGCGAGGTACCACATGGGTTTGTACTTACAATGGGTTAAGTGCAATTGACAAGTACAATAAGGTTAGAAGCTATTCAGAGCTGTCTGGGTTTCCTACAAACCGGGTAAGGCTGGCTTTTGAAGATACACAAGGGCGCATTTGGGTAGGCACCCGCAATATGGGGGTTATCATTATTGACCCCGATGGCACTTATCGATCAATAACCACAGAGCACCGCCTAAGTAGCAACTTTATCATGTCAATAGAAGCTCTAAATGATGAAACCATGTTGGTTGGCACCAATGGTGGCGGGCTGAATTTAATCAAGGCAGATACCGTTTACCGCATTTACCATCATGAAGCTTTTTTGCCGGGCAGCATTATATTCAATACCCAAACCGATAGCACAGGTGTTACCTGGGTTTGTACCAATGGTGGGCTGGCCAGGCTGCATAAGGGGCAGGTAAGTGTTATTTCAAACAAGCAGGGGTTGGGTACACAATCACCTCTAGACTTTATAGAAGATGAGTTCGGATATGCCTGGATACCCACCTCTCAGGGCATAATAAAAGTAGAAAAAAAACAGCTGAATGAACTTGCAGAAGGCAGCAGGCTAAGCATCAAAACTATCAGGTATGATGAAGATGACGGCATGGCCAATCAGGAATGTCCAGGCGCCACCAAATTTCTTAGAGCTAGTAGCGGTAGGCTATATTTCCCTACGCTGGGTGGCCTCAGTACTGTACTGCCCAAAGAGGTGATCCAAATGCGGTTGCCGCCGGCCAAAGTCAGCATTTCAGGCATGACGGTAGGCAACCAAAAACAGGACCTAACAAAACCTATAAGCCTAAAAACTGATGTTCGTAACGTAGCATTTCACTTTTCTGTCAATTCGTATTATGCACCAGGTAAAATAAACGTACGCTATCGGTTAGAATCTTTTGATGAAAACTGGAAAAATGCCGGTAGTAGCCGTACGGCCGTATACAGTTCATTACCTTCTGGCGAATATACTTTTAGGGTGATGGCCATTAACAACGAAGGAGTTAAAAGTATTGACACGCCCACAATTAAATTTAAGGTTGAGCGACCAATTTACAAAGACCCCATATTTGATTCAATGGTGCTGCTATCGGCCGTGCTGGGCATTGGTCTGTTTTATAGGTGGCGCATCTCAAGGGTAAAAAACAGAAATGTAGAACTTGAGCACATCCTTGCTGAGCAGCGGAAAACTGAAGAAAAGCTAAGAAATTCAGAAGAACGATTCCGCACACTGGTAACCAACTCATCAGCAATTATTTACACACTCGATAAAAATGGCAACATTACTATTTCTGAAGGTAAAGAGCTTGAAAAGCTGGGGCTAAAGCCAGGGCAGCTGGTTGGCTTCTCAGTATTTGATCTTTACGATTATGACTCAAAAATGATTGCCGACTTAGAGCGGGCATTAAGAGGAGAAACGTTTACCTCTGTCAATAAAATGCAGAATGTAATCTTAGAGCAGCACTTTGCCCCTATTAAAGATAACTATGGTGTGCTAAAAGGAGTGGTGTGCCTGGCAACCGATATTACTGAGCGACGAAGGGCTGAAGAAATGATCCGTTTCCAAACACGTAAACTGGAAGTGCTCAATCAAGTCATTACTGAAGGAAACCTAACCACTGGTTTGCAACAGCTACTAAAAGGCACTATTGACAGCCTGATGGACACATTAAGCTTTGAAGCAGGTGCTACCTACCTGTATAATAAAGATGAAAATGAACTGACACTGGTTTATCAAAACAAGCTGCCTGAAGACTTACGTGAGTTTATTGAAGCAGAACGCCCTAAAGACGTACCTTACTTGTTTTCAAAGCTGCTTGAAGATGGGCATAACCTGTCTATTTCCTGGCGTGAGCCTGACTACCCCATGCAATTCAGAAATACCGGTTTGCTCTCAGTACTGGCTGTGCCTATTTTTTGGGGGCAAAGCGTAATTGGCATGATTGTGCTTGGCCGCACACGCAAAGAGGTTTTTCCAGAAAACGAAATGATTATTTTGCGCTCAGTAGGGCGCCAGCTTGGGGTACTGGTACGCAATAGTCAAACAGAAGAAATCAGGGAAGCATTAATTGGCGAGCTGAAATCTAAAAATGAGGAGATGGAACGCTTTACCTATACGGTATCGCACGACTTAAAAAGCCCTCTGGTAACAGTAAAAGGATTTTTAGGCTTGCTTAGGCAAGATATTGAAAGCAATCGGCCTGACCGGGTTGAGAAAGATATTGAGCATATTTTAGTGGCCTCAGATAAGATGCAGGTTTTGTTAGATGAACTGCTGGAGCTATCGCGCATTGGCCGCCTCAAAAATGACCCTCAGTGGATTGATGTGAATGCCCTCGTTGACGATGTACAAACATTGATACAAGGGTTGGTTGACCAGCGCAACGTTAAGATTGTGGTGGCCGATGAACTACCCAAAATTTGGGGCGACAGGCCGCGCATACAACAGGTGTTTCAAAACCTGATGGAAAATGCCGTTAAGTTTATGGGCAGCCAGGAAGCCCCCGTTGTAGAAGTTGGGCATACTACCATTAAAGAGCAGGGTGTTTACTATGTTAAAGATAACGGCATTGGCATTGCAGAGCGGTTTCATTCTAAAATATTTGAGTTGTTTGACAGGCTTGATGATACCGTAGAAGGCACTGGCATGGGCTTGGCCTTAGTAAAACGCATTGTTGAAGTACACGGTGGCAAAGTATGGGTAGTTTCAGATGGTGAAGGGCAGGGCAGCATTTTTTACTTTACCCTTTCAAATAAACATGCATAACAATGCCCGCATCTAATTTTTTACAGCATGTTTATTGCACGCTCAAGAATAGGGTTATCGTGGCCTTTTAGCCATACCGCCCAAAGTATAGTACGTTGCGGTATTTTAGTAAGCTCAATGAAGTGAATATTCATAGCAAACCCGTGCTGAAGCGAGGTGGGTACAATACCAATACCCAACCCATTTTCAACCAGCCTGAAAATAGTGGTGGCATGCACTGACCGGTGTGCTATTGAGGGGTAAAAGCCTGCGTGCTCAAATATACTCATGATCTTTTCGTAGTACCCATGACTGTAATCACTATGAAACAAAATAAAGTTTTCATGCTTTAATTGCCCCAATGATTGAAAGTTGCTTGTTGAAAGGGCATGGCCTTGTGGCAATACCAAAGAGAATGAATCTTCGTGCACCTTCATCCTGTTTAAGCCTACTGGCAAGTGCACTGACCTGATAAAGCCCAGGTCGAGTGACTTATTCAGTATTGCATCAATTTGCGCCTGGTTGGCCAACTCTGTCAATACCGTGTGTACACCCGGCCACTGGCTGTTCAACTTTTTTAACAAACCAGGCACTACCTGCTGCATGGCCGAACCTACAAAGCCAATGCGTAACTCACCCACCTCGCCTGTTTGCATGCGGCTTACCTGCTTCATCATAGCCTCAACCTGTTGCAACAGGCTGGTAGCCTCTTCTTTTAAATACTGCCCGCAAACAGTCAAAGTCACTTTTTTATTGCTCCTGTCAAACAGTTGTGCACCCACTTCTTCTTCTAATTGTGCAATTTGCCTGCTTAGGCCAGGCTGAGTAATGTATAACTTGTTGGCCGCTTTCCTGAAGTTCAGCGTTTCGGCCACAGCCAAAAAATACCGCAGGTGCCTTAGTTCTACTTGATTACCCATAGTTATCAACTTATGCATTATAAAGTATTTTCAATCATCATAATAAGCAAATATTTTTGTAAAAGCAGCTTTAACCATGACTAAACAACCATTTCATTACGGACGAGACCACTTAACTGTAAGCATTGCGCTTGAGTTGGCCAAGGGCCAGCGCAAAGGCGTGCTACATGACACAACAGTTCAGCGCATTCAAAACAATTGTGCGCATGTTGCGCAAATTGTTGAGGCTGGCCAGGTTGTTTATGGCATCAATACCGGCTTTGGCCCGCTTTGCAATACCATTATTTCAGCGGCAGATACTGCCAGCCTGCAACACAACCTGTTGCGTAGCCATAGCGTAGGGGTTGGTACACCTATTACCCCTGTGCTGGCTAAACTCATGCTGGTGCTCAAAGCCCACGCCCTGGCGTTTGGCTACTCTGGCATAGCATTAGCCACGTTACAACGCATTATCTGGCATATTGACCATGATGTAACGCCCGTAGTGCCTGAACAGGGCTCTGTTGGTGCTTCGGGTGATTTAGCCCCCCTGGCCCACCTGTTTCTGCCCTTAATAGGGTATGGTGCTGTTTGGGTAGAGGGCCAGCAAGTACCCAGTGCCCAACTATTGGCACAACGCCAGCTATCGCCTTTATCATTAGGCCCAAAAGAGGGGCTGGCACTCATCAATGGCACCCAGTTTATTGCGGCACATGCAGTGCAGGTGGTTGATAGCCTGTACCATTGCCTTACCCTGGCAGACCTTTCAGCCGCCATGATGGTTGATGCACTCAAAGGTTCTGCCATGCCCTTTCATGAAAAACTGCACCAGCTGCGCCCGTATCAGGGCAATAGCTGGGTGGCCCAACGCATGCGTCAGTTATTGGCAGGCTCTGAAATAATGGCCTCGCACCGAAACTGTAACCGCGTACAAGACCCCTACTCGCTACGTTGCATCCCCCAGGTACATGGGGCATCTCGCAATGCCTGGTTACACCTCAAGCAACTTACTATAACTGAGTTAAACTCAGTAACTGACAACCCCATAGTAGTCAATGATACGCTAACCATTAGCGGAGGCAGCTTTCATGGCCAGCCACTGGCTCTGCCACTTGATTATGCCAGCCTGGCTGCTGCAGAGCTGGGCAATATTGCCGATAGGCGCATTTACCTGGCTGTTGAGGGCAAAACCGAAGGGGTGCCCAAGCTATTAATGAAAAATACAGGGCTGCACAGTGGCTTTATGATTTTGCAATACACCACGGCCGCTCTTGCCAGTGAAAACAAGTCGTTGCTGTTTCCTGCCAGTGCAGATAGCATACCCACATC
>CAZXTW010000435.1:0-5824 GCA_964643525.1 uncultured Roseivirgaceae bacterium | reverse complement strand
GCGTTTCATTTCCGGTAAGGGTTTGCACCAAACCCTTACTGGTTTTCCGCTGTTTGTGGTAAGCCCATGTACCAGAAGCCGCTTGCTTCTACTTCAGAAGCAAGCGGCTTCCAACTTAGAAGCAAGCCGCTTCCAGGTCAGAAGCAACTTGCTTCTAAACAGCCAAAGCAGCACCCCAACACCTTATACCCTACTAAAAAGCCCACTGAACTGAGCAGAAAGGGGCTTTTTGTGGTAGTAAAGCGAGTTTGGAAAGTAGAAGAGGTACTTGAGGGGCAGCAATAAACCAGATTAACCTGCTGCTGGTTGATGGGGCTTTGAGTGGGCAACCATATCTTCAATGCCAACGGCTTCTACAGTTTCTATTTCTGTAGCGGTAATTTGAATCTCAACATCAAAGTTTCTAAACTGTTGTGGTGTATCCTGCTGCTGGCTATTTTCAGATAGATCATAGGGCAGTGCATTACTTGCTGGTGCAGCAAAGTACCTGCTCAGGTAATTCTCTACAATAACCAGTTGGTGGTTGTCTTTGTCCCAATAGCCCTTTAAAACCGGGCTAACCCTGATCGACTCCAACTCTTTAGGGTCTTCCAGCATTGTTACAAAACCTGCCACCGTATTACCACTCTTTAAGTTAAAGAACAATACTTTAGGGGGAATGCCCACCTCATTGTAAGAGATAAAGCTTTCAAGCAGCAGCACCTCAAGATTGCTGCCATGGCTTTTAATGGCAGCAGAGGCAGCTTTGGTTTCTGAAGTGCGCCAGTTTACCAGGCTGGTAACTAAAATAGATAACGGAAGGGACAGGGAAGCGGCTAAAAAGTAAGGTTGTTTCAGTGCGGTTTCTATTGCTTGAGCGGTTTGGCCATCAACTACCTTCAATAACTCAACCAATAAAAACGAAAGGATCAAAAAGCCTATACCTACCAAAGCTGAATTAAACAGTAATCGTTGCTTCTCTAACCGTTTGTGGTAAATACTGGTGACGTTGCAAAACGCTACAAAAAAATAACCCGCTAAGAGCGGGAATATCAGTAAGTTCCAGGGCATGGCAAACAGTAATAGCGGCTATTTATTTAGAGGCAGGCTGCTCGGGGTATATTTCCCTGAGTTTTTCAAGGGTTTTGCCAAGGCCTTTAATTTGTCTTACATCATCAATATATATGGTGCCATTACTCTTGGCTTTGACAATGCTGTCTTTATCGTCTTTACCGAATGACTTGATGAATACTTTAAATAAACTCATTTGCCTTATGCTTGTGGTGCCACATCAATACCTATTAGTATAGACGATGGGCATCTACTATTTGTTTTAACCAAAGTTAGTTAATTTTTTTGTTCTGGTTAAATGCGCCAATCAATATTTACACACCATTTCATGCCATACCTTGATGTGCCACTAATATAAGCCTTTAAGGTTATACCCATTACTTACCAGCACCTCAAAGTACACAAAACTCCTGAAATGTTGTATATTTCATGGCAAGCTTTGTTCGTAATGATACCCAAAACCCACCACGTATTCATCAGCCATTCCAGCCGCGACAAGGAAGCCGCGCGGCATATCAATCAGGTTTTAAAGCAAAGGGGCTACATTACCTGGTTTGATGACAGCGATGCCCGAAGCGGGAAGTTGATTAGCAAGCAGCTAGAGGCTGGCTTACAAGCCAGTTCTTGTGTGTTGTTTGTATGTGGAAATGAAGAGCCAGACAGGTGGTTTGAAAAGGAAATAGAGTTGTCTTTACTTTTTAATAACGACAACCAGGGTTTTAGTTTAATACCCGTTTTGTTACCCGGTGTTAACCCAAAACGATTGAAGCCCTCTTTGTACATAACTAGCTACACCCAATTTCATGAAAACTTAGAGGAGCCTGAGGCCTGGCAAAAAATTACCAAGGCCATTAACGATGCCCACCCCCAACCGAAACCGCAAACGGGTGGCCATTACACGCCAACCTACCTCACCGCCTTCACTTTTCAAGAAAGCGTATTTATAGGCCGGGAGGAAGTGCTGCAACAGCTGGCTGACCAACTGACTGGTGACACCACTACCAAAAAGGTAGCCCTGGTGCAGGGCCTGGGCGGTATGGGCAAAACCACCCTGGCCCAAAAATTTGTGCGCCGGTACCAACAACACTACCGCCACATCATCTGGGCCGTAGTGGCTGCGGGGGTAGGGGAAGCGTTGGGGAATGATGCTGTGTTATTTGATCGGTGCGACTTGCCTTTTGATGCCCAGGCCAAAACAGGCCAACGTTACCAGCAACTTTGTAAATACTTAGCTACGCTGCCCGGCCCCAACCTGCTGGTGTTGGACAATACCCAAAAGGATACGCTCAACCCCCAAGAGCTAGACTTACTGCCCCAAAACAACTGGCAAACCCTGGCTACCAGCCGCCAGCACCTGCCCGCTACCACCTGGCACGCCATTAAACTCGCCAGCCTTAGCCCTGAGCTGGCTCAAAAGTTGTTTTATACCTTTTACAAAGGCCCAAAGGAAGACGAAGCCCTCCAAAACCTCCTGAAATACATCGGCTACCACACGCTCACCACCGAGCTGCTGGCCAAAACGCTGCAGAAAAGCCGCAGCATCAAAACCATCGCTGCCTTATATGAAGCCATACAGCAGGGGTTAGACCATGGCAAACTAAAACGCCCTATTGAAACGTTGTATGATCAGGCCGAAATAGACGAACAAGGTAAAACCAATGTGTATGCCACCCTGTTGAATGCTTTTCAGCTGGCCGATCTTACTGAGGGGGCTACCTTATTACTCAAACGGCTGGCAGCCCTGCCCCCAGAGCCCATACCGGAGTCATTGCTTATTGATTTGCACCAATATGCTGATTTGGATGAAGATACCCTGGGTGAGTACATTGACGAACTCCATACCACCGGCTGGCTGATGCAGCCTGAACCAGACACCTACCAGCTGCACCGCCTCATTGCCCAGCTGGTGCCTTACCAAACCAAATTCACCTACACCGAAGCCGAACCCCTGATCAAAGCCGTCAATGGCCTGCTTGATATTGACCAGGCCAAAGACAACCCAGTAGATAAATTCAAATGGCTGCCTTGGGGGGAGGTGTTGGTAGAAAGGTTTGGGCAGGAAAAAGAGGAAATAGTGCTGAGGCTATTTAGCAGGCTAAGTTGGTTGTATGAGGACTTTGGCCAGTACCACCAAGCCAAAGCCTATGGGCAAAAGGCCTTAGATGGGGCCCTACAGTTGTATGAAGCTAACCATGAAACAATAGCCGAATATCGCTCCAACCTGGCCCTTGTGCTGGGTAACCTTGGGGCGTATGATGAGGCCAAAGTGCAAGTAGAGCAGGCCCTGGCCAGTGAACCGGTCAATATTGGGGCTGATCATCCCAACGTAGCCATCAGCCGCTCTAACCTGGCCAATGTGTTGGGTAAACTTGGGGAATATGGTGACGCCAAAACGCAGTTAGAGCAAGCTTTGGAAAGTGCTATTTTGATCTTTGGTAAAGACGATGCACGTGTCGCTACTTGCCGCTCCAACCTGGCCAGTGTGTTGTGTAACCTTGGGGCGTATGATGAGGCCAAAGAACAATTAGAAAAGGCCCTGGCCAGCGACCTGGCCAATTTTGGTGAGGGGCACCCTAATGTAGCTGTTGACCGCTCCAATCTGGCCAATGTGCTGCGTGACCTTGGGGAGTATGATGAGGCCAAAGCCCAATCAGAAAAGGCCCTGGCCAGTGACCTGGCCAATTTTGGAGCCGATCATCCCAATGTTGCTGTTGTCTACCATAGCTTGGCGTATGTGTTTTGGGCTATGGGGCAACATGGGGATGCTGTGGCCCATGAGGAAAAGGCTTATGCCATTTGGTTGCAGGCTTTGGGGGCGGAGCACCCGCATACGCAGCTTGCTGCGAAGTGGTTGGCCCATTGGAAAGCGGAAATGGGTGGGGGTGCAGGGTAGTGGGCATTTGTGTAGAGACGTCGATTGATCGCGTCTGACGGAATGCAATAGACGTAGTCGCAGGGTGATCGGCGTTTGGTGGAGACGCCATGAATGGACGTCTCTACGTATGTAATGGTGCGTGTGGTGCGCCCCTTTAGGGGGTCGGGGGCCGTGTGGGCCTTACTTATACCCCAGAATATCCAGCATGGTGTGGCTAACTTGTTCTTCGGCAAATACTTCGGTGGTAATGGTGCCGTCGGCGGCTTTGTTAATCAGTACATGCTGCGGGGCGGGAATGAGGCAGTGCTGTATGCCCCCGTAGCCACTCAGCGCATCCTGGTAAGCACCCGTATGGAAAAAGCCCAGGTACAACGGCTGGCCGTTGGTAATCATGGGCAAAAATACCTCGCTGCTGTGCGCCTCGCTGTCGTAATAATCGTGGCTGTCGCACGTGAGGCCGCCCAGGTTCACCTTATGGAACATCTCGTCCCACTTATTAATGGGCAGCATAATGAACTTCTGGTTCAGGGCCCAGGTATCAGGCAGGTTGGTAATGAACGAGCCGTCAATCATATACCACAGCTCTTTGTCGTTTTGCAGCTTCTGGCCCAGCACCGAATAAATGGTGGCCCCGCTTTCGCCTACCGTATAGTTGCCAAACTCAGTCACGATATTGGGCGTTTCTACATGGTTCTTGCCGCAAATCCACTGAATGTTTTCAATAATCTGGTCGGTAATGTAGCCGTAGTCGTAATCAAACTGCAGTGATGTTTTAATGGGAAAGCCCCCGCCAATATCTACCGTATCCAGCTCGGGGCATACCTTTTTCAGCTCGCAGTACTTGTACATAAAGCGGCTCAGCTCGCTCCAGTAATAGGCGGTATCTTTAATGCCGGTATTAATAAAAAAGTGCAGCATTTTGAGGCGGGCCTTGCTTTGCACTTTGATGCGCTCGTTATAAAAAGGCAGAATGTCATTGTAGCGGATGCCCAGGCGGGAGGTATAAAACTCAAAGTTGGGCTCTTCATCGGCGGCCACGCGCAGGCCAATATTAAAGGGCTGGTTTACCTGTGCCTCGTAGTAATCCAGCTCGGCCATATTGTCCAGAATGGGGGTGCAGTTCACAAAGCCATCGTTCAGCAGCTCAGCCAGGTACTGCTGGTACAGGGGCCGCTTAAAGCCATTACTAATAATGACGTGGTTTTTGTCAATGCGCCCTTTGCTGTGCAGGTGGCGGATGATGGGGATGTCAAACGCAGAGGAGGTTTCAATATGGGCCCCGTTTTTCAGTACCTCTTCCAGCACAAAGCTAAAGTGTGACGACTTGGTACAGTAGCAGTACATATAACTGCCCTGGTAGTTGTACTTCTTAATGGAGTTGTTAAACAGGGCGTTGGCCTTCTGTATGTTCTCGCTAATCTTGGGCAGGTAAGTAATTTTCAGGGGCGTGCCGTGTTTCTCAATCACCCCCATCAAATCTACCCCGTTAAAATATAAAAAGTTGTTGTTAACGTTGAGTTCCGCCGTTGGGAAGTCGAACGTCTGGTCTATCAGGTCAATATACCTCTTCATTGCATAGACAAATCAAAGCAGTTGCGCAATTGCAATATTGATTCAAAAATCCAAAATATGCAATATGTGGGGGTGGCATTCCATCGTGTAGGGATCCTTTCCCGAATAGCGGGACAGGCTGGCAAGCTCAGGATAGACGGTTAGTAAAGAGATAAATTTACCACGTCACTTTGAGCCCGCCGAAAGGTCTGTTTGCCATGTAACACCACCAGCCCAACCCGCGTAGGGTGAATGTTAAAAAAGAACCCTGTAAACCATAGGGGGCATTGGGCGCAATGGCTTATCTTTGCGGCCTGAATTGAAATAGTTTAGTTGACAACATTAACC
>CAZXTW010000434.1:0-5827 GCA_964643525.1 uncultured Roseivirgaceae bacterium | reverse complement strand
GTGTAAGCAATTTATTGCTGCATGTCAGAAAAGCATGCAAATGGCAGGCATTGTGGCCGAAACCCAGTAGATTGGGGGTTGAGCCCCCGGAGCCAAAATGGGTCTGGCAAATAGAGTTGGCATTTAATCAGGCTTAAGTTCAAAATCAATACCCCATTAATAGAGATTAGGTATGGAAACACCCCAACATTGTTTACTCAGCATTGACCAGGGCATAGCCCATGTAAGTTTTAACCGGCCAGAAAAAAGAAATGCTTTGCATATGGCCGCCTGGAAAGAAATGCAGCAGATTTTTGAGCATTTAGATAGCCATGAAGAGGTACGGGCTATTGTGCTTAGTGGTGAAGGTAAGCTTTTTTGTTCTGGCATTGACCTTGAGCTGCTGATGAGTGTGCAGCAGTTTGAACAGATGAGTTGCCAGGGCCGCAAGCGCGAAAAAATAAGAGATTTTGTGCTTACGTTGCAAAACACCATTAATGCCATTGAACGTTGCCGTAAGCCTGTGCTGGCGGCCATACACGGAGGCTGCATTGGCGGTGGGGTTGATATTGTAGCTGCGTGCGACATGCGCTACTGCACTGAAGATGCTTACTTTAGTATTAAGGAGGTTGATATGGGGCTGGTGGCCGACCTGGGTACGCTGCAGCGGCTGCCTAAGTTAATTTCGCCAGCTATGGTAGCCGAGATGGCCTATACGGCACGTAATGTGCCCGCAGATGAAGCACTAAAGATTGGCCTGGTAAACCGAGTGCTGCCCGACAGGACCACGTTGATTGATGAGGTAAAAGGCATTGCGGCCACTATTGCGGCTAAATCGCCCCTGGTTATTCGGGGTACCAAGCAAATGCTGCTTTACAGCCGTGACCATACTGTGCCTGAGGCGTTAGATTATATGGCCACGTGGAATGCGGCCATGTTTTTATCAGAAGATTTGACCGAGGCCTTTCAGGCCTTTATGCAAAAGCGCACCCCGGCATATAAAGATTAACAACTAAGGCATAATAAAGGCCCCCTCATGAAAATGGCGAGGGGGCCTGCTGACAAACAACAGAACAAGAACGGACTAAAAAAGACAATGAATGTATAGAAATTAGAAAACCCTGCTATAACCAATACTAACTAATTAATAAGCTCCAGAAACAATTAAGTCATCCATTTTAGCTCTCAACTCATCCATATGGTCATCAAGTGTAACCACATTAAAGCCGGCACGGGCCATTTCATAAGCCACGGCGGTGCTGCGCCCGCCCACCCTGCAATACAGGTAGTAGTTTTTTTCTTTGCTTAAAGCCATCCACACTTCGCGCAAGGCTGAAGGAATGTTTTTGGCACCATCAATATGGCCTTTGGCAAACTCGGTATAGGTGCGTACGTCAATCAATTCAGCCTTGGGGTCCATACAAAAACGAAGTACAAAAGCCCTGGCCGGCAGGTTTAAGTGTCGGTTCATATTTATCAATACAGTCAGGTTGAAGAAAATATAAGGCAGGCCTTTGTTTAGAACGTACCCCTATTGCAAACCTGCTGCACTATGCAGGTGGTTTGTTTTGTTTAGGGCTTATTTGCCTCCCATATACAATACAAAATTACGTGGGCAGAAGGCTTTTGGGTTAAATTACTCGTTCAGTGGTGCTGATTATCCGACAAAATCTGCATATTTCAAGCCCACTGTGCAGGGGGTAAGCGTTGAATTACGGCGTTACACAGGCTAAAAAATACCTGGCATTGATGCGCTCTTTTGCCTGTTATTATTATGCTGTGCGGGCTTTCATGAGTATATTTGACCATACCTATAGGCAACAAGGCCTACTGTTTACCTCTAGCAACAGCGCAGATGAATATTCCTAAAATATTTCAATGTTATAGCACCGGTGCCCCTTTTACTAATTGCGTACAATGCAATAAGTCACTTTTAGAAGATGGGGTACAGTACATGGTTGAAAAGGCCTTTAAGCGGTACCCTGATTACCAGGCTGAAGATGTGATTTTTGAATATGCCATGTGCATGGATTGTGGCATGAAGATGCGCAATGAGCTTTCGGCCGAATCACTGGCCAATATAGAGAATTACTTTGCCCAAAATGTAGACTTTGAACGCAGGCAAGAGCTGCTTATGGCCAAGCAGGATTTAAATACTGAAGACTGGCTAAAGCACTGCCTGGTAAAGGGTACCCCAACTGAAGCGTTGAACGAATACCAGATTTTTGGGCATTTTGATGGCACCCAAATGGTGTATTCGGTTTTTCCATACATGATTGGTGGTGAGGCTTTGGATGAGCTTGGGGCACTGCTTTCAGATAAAACATTAGATGAACTAGACGACTTTATGGGTAACAATTTTGGCTTGCCGCCCGAATTGAAAGAGCTGATACCTACGCGCCGCCTGGTTTTGATTTAACGTTCGTTAACAGCTTTTTTGCTGTACCCTTAAAAAAATGCGCTGAGCTAATAAGGCTTTTTTAGGTGTTTAGGGCTTGTTTTAAGCTCAACCTGGTATTTGATTTAATTTTTTATTTCGTTTTTTATATGCTATCTGATTTTTGGCACGCTGCTTGCTAATTAGTAGGCAGGACTAAAAAGACTAAGAGCTATGAAACGAAAATTACCTATTTTACTACTTGCCCTACTGGCCCTTTCAAGTTGCGAAGTTATTATCTTTGACGACGACCCGTGGGTTATAATTGACGACCGCGATCAGTTTGTAGGGGCTTACAGAGTATCAGAGTACAGCCGCACATTTGACGCTTATCATGACTTTGTGATTGATGTTGTAAAAGACAGAGGCGACAATAATGTGATTTACATCAGAAACTTTTATGGCGATGGCATTGAAGTATTTGGCAATGTAAATGGCGAGCGGCTGGTAATACCCGCCCAAAATGTTGGCCCGTACATTATACAAGGCACAGGCAGTTGCTTTTTGGGGTCGTTTATTCTGGACTACACTGTTGAATACAACGGGCCTGATACTTATTTTCTAGATGACCTCTCGGCCAATACCAACAGGCTGTAGGGCTTCAGGCAAAAGCTATGACAAACTTATTGAACGTATTATAAAGGTTAAAAAACTCAACTATTGAATTCTAAGTAAGTATCTATACTCCTAAATATGCTAAAGCCCTGCCACATTGTGGTGGGGCTTTTTTACATTGCTTTGCCTGGCAACATTTTGTTATTCATCGGGTTCATGCCGTTATCTATCGCCGTTTGGCAGGCATTATCACTTTTCAATTTACCGTTAACAATTATTAGTTTACTTTTAGGGGTTTGAATGCTCTATTCAGAACTGATCAGTAAGAACTTTATATGATGCGTTACCGATTTCAACCACTATTGCTGTTATTCATCTGTTGTGTAGTATCGTGTGCAGCTATGGCCCAAAAGCCTAAGCGATACAATGCTGGCGATATACAGCTGATGCTTAAAAAAATGAATGTATTGGGTACGGTGTTGTACCTGGCTGCCCACCCCGATGATGAAAATCAACGGGTAATTGGCTATTATGGCAATGAGCGGCTGCTGCGCAGCGGCTACCTGTCGCTTACCAGAGGTGATGGAGGCCAGAACCTGATAGGCCCGGAAATCAGGGAGCAGCTGGGGTTAATCAGAACCCACGAGTTGATTCAGGCCCGCGCCGTTGATGGCAGCGTGCAGTTTTTTACCAGAGCCAACGATTTTGGCTACTCAAAAAGTACGGAAGAGACGGTAGAGATCTGGGAGAAGGACGAGGTGCTGGCCGATGTGGTGTGGGTGCTGCGCCGCTTCAGGCCCGATGTGATTATTACACGTTTTCCGCCCGACAGCCGAGCCGGGCACGGCCACCACTCAGCTTCTGCTGTGCTGGCTGCTGAAGCGTTTGACCTGGCTGCTGATGCAGCTGCTTTTCCTGAGCAGTTGCAGTATACTGAGCCCTGGCAGCCTACCCGCCTGTTTTGGAATACGCACCCCTTTTGGTACCAGCGCAACGGCGCTAAGTTTGACAGTGCCGAGTTTATTCAGCTAAATGTAGGCCAGTATAACCCACTGCTGGGCCGCAGCTATAACGAGATTGCCGCCCTAAGCCGCAGCATGCACAAAAGCCAGGGCTTTGGCAGCACCGGCAGCCGGGGCGACCAGATAGAGTGGCTGGGCCTGACTAAGGGCAGCGCGGTAGAGAATGATATTTTTGAAGGCATTGATATGACGTGGAACCGCGTAGCGGGCGGTGCTGAAATTGGCCAAATGATTGATAGTGCCCTACAAATGTTTAACCCTGAGCGCCCTGCCGATATATTGCCGTTGCTGCTGCAGGCAGGCGAGAAGATACAGGGCCTTGAAGATGAGTTTTGGAAAGAGGTGAAGCTTACTGAGCTGAGCCGCCTGATAGCGGCCTGCTCAGGCTTGTACCTTGAGGTGGTGGCGCCAGATTTTAGTGCAGTGCCCGGCCAGGCGCTTACCCTGAATGTTGAAGCCATTAACCGCAGTACGGTTGAAATGAAGCTTTCACGCATAAGCCTGCCACAGGTGGATAAAGACACCGCAGTAAACCTGATGCTGGGCAATAACCAGCGGGCTAATTTTAAAACTTCAGTTACCCTGCCAGCTAACATGGCTTACTCGCACCCTTACTGGTTAAATGAAGGAGCCACGCTGGGTATGTATAATGTACCCAACCAGGCCATGCGCGGGCTGCCCGAAAACCCACCTGCCTTAACGGCTTTTTTCTTTTTAGAGGTTGGCGGGCAACAGTTTGCCTATGATGCCCCGGTGGTGTTTAAAAAGAACGACCCGGTGGCTGGCGAGACATACCGCCCCTTTGTGGTTACCCCGCCGGTGGCCACGAGCGTAGCCGGTAAGGTGCATATTTTTGACAGTAAGGCTACCAAAACAATTGCTGCCACCGTTACGGCAGGGCAGCCCAATGTAGCTGGTACCTTGGCCTTAAACCTACCTGAAGGGTGGAAGGCCGAGCCCGCGGCTGCCAACTTTAGTCTGGATATTAAAGGGGCCTCGCAAACCATTGAGTTTATAGTAACCCCGCCTAAAAAGCAGGCAGTTGGTAATGTAACGGCTGTGGCTACGGTTAATGGCCAAACGTATGACCAACAGCAGGTGGTGATTGATTATGACCACTTCCCCACGCAAACGCTGTTTCCTGAAGCCACGGCCCGCGTGGTGCGCCTGCAAATTAGTAAGGCAGGCCAGCGCATTGGCTATGTGATGGGGGCTGGCGACCAGATACCTGAAAGCCTGGAGCAGATTGGCTACAGTGTTGAGCTGTTAGAGGCAGCCAATATTACTGCGGCTGCCCTGGCAGAGTATGATGCGGTGATTCTGGGTGTGCGCGCTTACAATACTGTGCCCGAGTTAAAGTATAAGCAGGCTGAGTTAATGGCTTATGTAGAACAGGGCGGCACCATGATTGCCCAGTACAATACCAACCGCCGCCTGGTTGTTGACCAGGTAGGGCCCTACAGCCTTACATTGTCACGCAAGCGCGTAACCAAAGAAGAGGCCCCTGTAACTATATTACAGCCCAAGCACCCGATAATGTCAAAGCCTAACCAGATTACAGCGGCCGATTTTGAAGGCTGGGTGCAAGAGCGCGGCCTGTATTTTCCTGACCAGTGGGACGAGCAGTACGAGGCCATACTGGCCAGCAATGACCCTGGCGAAGACCCACTACATGGTGGCTTGCTGGTGGCCAAGCATGGCAAAGGCCATTATATTTATACGGGTTACTCGTGGTTCCGCGAGTTGCCTGCCGGGGTGCCCGGTGCCTACCGTATTTTTGCCAATATGATTTCTATTGGCCAAAGCGGCGGTGACTGATTGTTTTAATATGATT
>CAZXTW010000433.1:0-5838 GCA_964643525.1 uncultured Roseivirgaceae bacterium | reverse complement strand
GATGTGCCCCATACTGACCATGTACCAGAGCAGGTCATACACTAACAGAACACTATTTTTAGTAACCGAACTGATTCAATTGTGGATAGAAAGATCAAAATTATCATTGCCGACGACCACCACCTGGTGATTGATGGCATTAAGGCGCTACTCGAAGACCAGCATGACCTTGAAACTATTGGCGAAGCTGCCAACGGAAAAGAGGTACTGGAACTACTAAAACAACAACCCGCCGATTTAATATTGATGGATCTGCACATGCCTGAAATGGACGGCCTGCAGGCCACCAGACAAATTAAGAAGTCATTTCCTGATACCAGGGTGCTGGTACTGACCATGAGCAACGACATGGACAATATTACCCAGTTAATAGAAAGTGGTGCCTCTGGTTATGTATTAAAAAACACCAGAAAAGACGAACTGCTGTTGGCCATCAGAGAGGTTACTGCCGGGCGCAACTTTTACAGTTGGGAGGTAAGCCAGGTAGTTATGAACAGCTTCAGAAAGCAGGAGGCCCCTAAAAGCAATAGCAACATTAAGCTTACCCGGCGCGAAAAAGAAGTACTGCAACTCATTGTTGATGAGTTTACCACCAGCGAAATTGCCGAAAAGCTATACATTAGTGAAAACACAGTTGAAACCCACCGCAAAAATTTATTGAGCAAACTTAATGTACGCAATATTGCCGGTTTGGTACGTTACGCCTTTGAGCACAAGCTGTTAGGGTAACTCACAAGCAGCCAATTGATAACTTGCGCATGCCTGTGCATTCTTTGCAGGGCATGCGCTATTTTTTGCTATCAAAAATAAAAGCTATATTAACGAAAGTTTTAGATGCTTACTTTTCAGGTACAGTAATTTTCAGGGAATATTCTATTAGTACATTCCAATAACCACTGCAAGCAACGCACATTTTAGCGGGGAATCATTTCTAAAAGCAAATAACCAGCTCATATGCCCTATGCTACGAGGCTACCAATTGTATAGTATACAACCACGTATTGGTCATTAAATAGCTATCAAGTCTTTATTTATATAAATGACGCATTAATCCTGTACACTTAACTACAACGTATATGCTAAAATTTACTCGTCTTATTACCGCATTGGTTCTATGCCTTTTCTGCGCTCAGGGCATGGCTCAGTGTGACGACTTCTGGCTGCGCAACACCGATTCGGGCGGTGGGGGCATAGGCCACCCCCGGGCTGACAGCCAGGGAAACATTTATTACCTCAATGCCTGGCCAAGTAGTTTTACCATTGACACGGCCACGGTGCTCACTGCACAAGGCGGCTCTACCAATGCCACATTGGCCAAGTACACACCCAATGGTGATGTTATCTGGTACAGGCAATTCTTTGGCAACTACTCAACATTTAAACCCGCCTGGAGTGCCGATGACAACTATGTGTATGCTGCTTTGACCTATACTGACAGTGCCGATGTGGGCGACGGTGGTGGCACTCGGTTTGCTGATGGGCAAGACATCGTACTGATGCGCTTTGACACAGCCGGTAACTTCCTCTGGACACGCACCCTCAATGGCCCCAGTAACGACAATATTTTTGCCATTGACCATGACTCTGAGGGCTCTGTTTACCTTACCGGGCGCTTTATCCAAACCCTGTCGGTTAACGGCACTGACAGCATAGGCAACGTGAGCAACAATAGCTTTAACATTTTTGTGGTCAAGTATGACAAAGACGGCAACTACGTTTGGGCACGCGAAAGCAACGCAGCCAATGCTGACGGCACCTTTCAAAATGCCCGTGGTTTTGATTTGCATGTTGATGCCAACGACAACATTTATGCTGGCGGGCACTATAACGGCACCTTAACCTTTGGCACGGCAGATACTTTAGGGGCCGATGGCAACGGCACCACGGCCTGGGTGGGCAAGTTTCAAAAAGATGGCACGGTAAACTGGCTGGCCGATGTTGAAACCAACAGCGAAGATTTTAATACGGTATATGCCCTCACCGCCGACTCGGCCGGCCAGGTGTATTTTACCGGCTTTCTGGGCAGCACCTGGCAGTTTGGTGCTTCAAGTGGCAACACACAGGGCTCGCATGACTCCTACGTAGCGGCAATCAACAGTGCCGGTACACCCCAGTGGTTTAACCCCATTGGCACCCCTTCGGGCAGCTTTGAGTGGGGCGGTGGGGTACAAATAGGCCCTAATGGCAATTTATATGCTGCCGGTTCGGTCAATAATGAGTTTGGCTCTACCGTGCGCTTTGATGCCGCTGGTAGCACGCGCACCTTCAATACGGTAGGCACATCACAATATCTGGCTGAATACAACCCTGCCACCGGTGCCTTTATTGATGCCCGCATCACCACAGCCTCTATCAACTTTGCCAACAACATCACACGTGGCATGCTTATTGACGGCAACAAACTGTACCTGGGGCAGGCCAACGGTTATTTCCTCTCGTCTGAAGCGCTGGTAGGCACCAACCCCAACGATTTCAGGGTGGGTATTGATGTGCAAGGCCCTTCAGATATTGCCGTGGGTGATTCCGTGCTGTTAACTGCTGCCACATTTGATACTGTTGTGAGCTACCAGTGGTTTCTTAACGACGTGGCCATACCTGGCGCCACAGGCAGTCAATACTATGCTACCACAGCAGGCAACTACGAGCTGGAAATCATCAACATACTGGGCTGCACCGTTCGCTCACCCATATTCGGGTTTGGTGGTGTTACCACCTATGTGCCTTCTTTTGAAGAAGACTCTCTACAGTTGCTAAACTTTTATACGGCCATGCACCAGACTTTTGGTGATAGCTCATGGACTACCGAGTGGGACTTGACCCAGCCCGTATCTACCTGGTTTGGCGTTACAATTGACTCGGCCACCAACCGGGTAACAGGCCTTGCATTGCCCAACAACAACCTGGGGGGCTCAATAAGCATCAACACCCGCTGGAACAGGCTAACCGAGCTGCGCGACCTGAACCTGAGCAACAACACCTTATCAGCTATCAGCACATCAGCCAATGGGCTTGATCTGTTGCAAAACCTCGAAACCGTTAACCTGAACAGCAGCAACCTGTTTGACGCAATTGACCTGTCAGGCGTATCCTCACTAATCTCTTACAACCTGGCGTCGAACAACCTGCAGTTTGATGATCTGGAGCCTATGGCGGGCGCAGCATTTACGCTTATTTACCTGCCTCAAATCAATACGCAGTTTTTTGAAAACGCTACCGCCGTTATTGGTGATGCCATTAGCTTCACTACCAACATAGGCGGGCAAAACAACACGTATACCTGGACGTTAGACAGCGTGCTGCTGCCCGCGTTTACCGGCCCTGACCTGAACGAAACCATTACCAGCAGCAGCCAGTTTGGCATATACCAATGTACTGTAGCCAACCCGGGCTTTCCAGGCCTTGAGTTTGTCTATAGCTTTGATCTGTGCGAATTCTCTGACATATCCATACCCAGCGGCATCAACTGGAGCGGCTACTCGTTCATTGACCGCTTCGGGGTTGACACCGCCTTTAATGATACCGTTAGCGTAACTGATATTGGCAATGGGCAGTATGAGGTTTCTGACATTGCCACGGGCTTTTACCAGCAGTTTGGCTTTCCTGGCCAGGGGGCCATCATTGAGGCCCGTTGTGGTGGTTTTGAAGTAATTAGTGGTGTGGCTGGCAATGCCTTCACCATCGCTTCAAACGGATTGGGCTCGTACGATCCCAACACAGGTGTGCTGCGCATCCCCTGGGCTGACCCTGGCAACCTCATCTTCAGCGAGGCGGTACTTACCATCGACAGCCTGCCACCTCCCCCACCGCCACCAAGCGATGCACCGGCGTTTGCCACTGACCTGGCGCACTTCCGCGCTACTGATGAGGTAACCATTACCATTAACCCCGATAAACTGGGGCTGCTGCCTGGCGAAACGGGCCTGGCAGGTGCCAGTAAAATCTACATGCACTCTGGCGGTGGTCCTTATGAAGATCCCTTCCAGACGGTAGTGGGCAACTGGGGCCAGGATGATGGCCTTGGCGAAATGACCGACAATGGCGATGGCACGTGGAGCATTACCATTGTACCAGCTACCTATTACAATGATTCTACCATTGAGCGCCTGGGCATTGTGTTCCGTAATGAAGATGGCACCGCCGCCGGCCGCAACCCGCAAACCAATGGCGATTTTCTGGTCAATATATCGCAATACCAGGGTGGTGACATTGTGCATATTGAAGAGGCCGACTGCTTTGCCGCTAACGAAGAGATTACCATCATTTTTGATGCCAAGCTGGCAGAAGATGACGCTGGCATTGCCGGCCAGTTGGTGGGCGAAGATTCCGTATACTTCCACTCAGGCATTGGCCCGGTAGGCCAGCCCTTTACTTACGTAATAGGCAACTGGGGCCAGGCCGATGGTGTAGGCCTTATGCGTAACCTGGGTAATGATGTATGGGGCATTTCTATTAACCCGCGTGATTATTACGGTGTGCCAGACTCTGTTCAGGTGGGTGAAATTGGCATGGTATTCCGTAATTCAGCCGGCACTCTAAAAGGCGCAGGCATTGGCGGGGTTGATATCATCTTCCCAATTGCTGAAAACTGCCCTGAGCCTGACTTTGAACCTATATATATGACTGGCTTTGAAGATACGCCCACCTCGGCCGGTATCTCATGGTCTAAAGGCGATAGCAGCTACACCATTGTACTGGCCCGTGAAGGCCTGCCTGTAAATGGCGGCTTTCGCCCGCAAGATGGGGTAACCTACAGCGCCTCAGAAAACTTTGGCCAGGGCGACGTGCTGGGCGGCAGCTTTGTAGTTTACAATGGCACTGCCAACGGCTTTAAGCTTGACAGCCTGCAGCCTGGCATTGTTTACCACCTTGCGGCCTTCTCTTACAACCTCACGCCAGGTGGCCCTGACTACTTTACTGAGCGCTTTGCCCGGTACGATATTTCAGTGGGCAATGCCAACGCACCTGATGTACAGGCCAGTAATATTGCTTTTTTCAGCACTACTGAAAACAGCACTGGTGTTACCTTTACCCCTGGTAATGGTAGCAATACCCTGGTACTGGCCCGTGCCAACACACCATTTAATGCCAGCTTTGTACCACAAAACGGTACGGCCTACAATGCCAGCACCGTTTATGGCGCAGGTGATGTGCTTGGTGGTGCCTTTGTGGTGTATAATGGTACCGACAGTGTGTTTGTGTTAGACAGCCTCATGACTGGCACCACCTACCACTTTGCCGCCTTTAGCTTTAACCAGAACCCGGCTGTGGGGCAGTATGAATACCAGACTGACAGCTTCCCCAGGGCCAGCGTTACACCTGCCTTTGCAGCCAGCCAGCCTACCGTGCAGGCCAGCAACATTACTTTTAGCAATGTTGAAGCCACACAAATGACGGTTAACTGGACCAACGGCAACGGCCAGCAGCGCATTGTACTGGCCCGCCAGGGTGCCCCTGTAAATGGTGGCTTCCTGCCGGTTAATGATGTAGCCTACAACGCCAACCAATCTTATGCTTCTGGTGATAATATTGGCCCCAACAGCGTAGTATACAATGGCAGTGGCAACAGCTTTGTTATTGACAGCCTCATGCCTGGTGCCGTGTACCACTTTGCTGTCATTGAATACAACCAAAGTGGCCCGGCCATTAACTATTTGCTTGATAGCCTGCCCCGTGCCAGCCAGCTGGCCGTAAGCGTAGCTACTGAGCCTGATACGGCCGCCAGCAACGTTACCTTTACCAACGTAACCGGTACCAGCGTTACCGTAAACTGGGTAAATGGTAATGGCAATGGCCGCCTGGTGCTGGCGCGCGCCAGCAATGGTGTAAACGGCGCCTTCC
>CAZXTW010000432.1:0-5872 GCA_964643525.1 uncultured Roseivirgaceae bacterium | reverse complement strand
TGCGCGGCTATGACGACAATGCCATTAGACTGCACCCCTAACAAAATGGCATTGTTGTTAGGGGTGCAGTCTATTGGCCTGCGCGGCTATGACGACAATGCCATTAACCCGGTTGATGCCAACGGCATTGAAGGGGGCACCGCCTTTGCCAAGTACGTTTTTGAAATGCGTTACCAAATAGCCCCCAACCCTCTTATTTATGGGCTTGTGTTTGCCGAGGGCGGCAATGTGTGGAACAATTATGCTGATTTTAACCCCTTTAATGTGTTTAAGTCAGTGGGCTTTGGCGTGCGCCTGAACCTGCCCATGGGCTTGATTGGCATTGATTTTGGGTGGGGCCTTGATGACACCATAGGCAACATCTCGCCTGCCCCCAGCCGCATCACCTTCCGCCTGGGCAATCAGTTTCGCTAACCGCTAGCGATTAGAGTTTAGATTTAGGAAATTAGAACTTAGAGGTAAGCTATATTGACAACATATAGGTCAAACACTTGCAATTTAACCTAACAGGCAACTCATCACTCATAATTCATATCTCATAACTATAAAAGGCTACAAAAGAAAAAAGCCCCGCGGTTAAGCGGGGCCTCACTACAACTAATACTAATACGAATACAAAAAAACAAATACCTGGCTACTGGCAATACTGGTTTAAGGTTTTAGGAAAAGGCAATGTGTGTGCCATTGCGCTACTTTCAGGTTTAGATCGCCACCAGCCAGGTAGGCAGATTCTACAACGCTTTATTAAAATTTAATGGTTTCGCTAGAAATAATTCTGTTGTTAAACGATACTATGAATTCGGCTTTTTCAATGCCAGCCTGCTCAAAATTGTACACACGCTTAAAGTTGGCCTGGCCGTCAATGGCATCTTCGTACAGCAAGTGGTCGTTTTCATCGTAAATCAGCACGCGCACTGATTCACCCTCGGCCCCGATTACGCTCATGGCCAGTTTATCATCGGCCTGTTTGCTGTAAGCTACTTGTACTTCATAGCTTACCGGGCGGTAAACAATTTGCTCGCGGTACACCTTACCGTTTTCATTCACCTCGACAGTATACGTGCCGAAGGCCAGCTGCCTTAAGTTAAAAGGCACCCTAAAGCGACTTTTGCCTTTGATGGTCTGGTTGTGTAGGGGTTGGTTTTGATCGTTATATATCACCACCTGAATATCTCGGGCTTCGTCGGCTTCATAAATTAAGTGAAAGATACCTTCCTGGTTAGAAGCCTGTACTGACACGCTGGCTTCCTTATGTAAGCCAGTAGGTCCATTTGCAGCGGTTGCTTCATTGCCATAAAGCGCAGTACTGATAACTATTAACAATACTGCAATTGTGGTTCTTAGGTTTTTCATGATCATACGCGGTTAATTGCGTTGTGAATCTGATGCAAATGTGGCCCCTATTGCCAAATCATTCAATAAAATGTGAGTTTAACACCAATAATTACAAAGAATTAAAGCATCAATTATGATATTTTCATTGTCAGGGGTAATAGTAGGCAGGCCTGATGAACATTTAAAAACCGCAAAGCGTTGCGGGGTGCCATATTCGTATAAGTCAAAAAGTAAGGTTATTCAGTAAATTGAACAATTTATCAATCAATTGCTGTTTACTTTAAAAAAGTGATCAAATATATTGAATTATGTTAAAACATCCATAACATATAAGCACAAATACTAACAATAAATAAAAGCAATACAAAGCACCCAAAGCTTGAATAGTTCAATAAAAGCACAATACCCCTACCAATATTGCTCAACTAAGGTAGCAACACTGCTAAAGGTAAATTAGAGAATGCCAAAGAGGTAGTCATTGCTATGTTAAAGCTGGGTAAACTGTCAACAGAAGAGATTACCCAAATAGCCGGGGTATCTGAACAAACCGTGCTTGAGTTAAAGGCCCAGCATTTGGATTAATCTTACACAATGTATTGGCACTCTTTCCAACTCATAACTAATCATTCATCACTCATAACTGTCATTCATCACTCATAACTACATAAGGCTTCAAATCATAAAAAAAGCCCCGCTAACCAGCGGGGCCTTTCACATTCAACCCAAATAATTATAAAAAGTGTACTTAAAAGGCTTTAGTTGTGTATTCGGTTTAGAATTTCACTAATTGGTCTGACACCACCCTGTTCTGGTAGGCTACCACTACTTCGGCTTCGCTCAGGTTGGCCTGCTCAAAATTGTATACCCTGCCAAAATTAAACTGGCCTTGAATGGTATCTTCTATAAGCAGGTGGTCGTTTTCATCATAAATCAGCACACGCACGGCCTTGCCCTGGGCGCCTACTACATTTACCTTTACATTACCCGCAGCATCTTGCTCATAAGCAACCTTAACTTTGTTGGTATTGGGGCGGTAGGCAACCGTTTTGCGGTAAATGTCGGTACCGTCGGTTAGCTCAACGGTATACACTCCGTAAGGCAGGGCGGTCAGGTTCACAGGCACCTTAAAGCCTGCTTCTGCTTTTACCTCCTGGCTAAACAGCTGCTCGTTGCGCTCGTTATATATGGCTATGCCTACCTTGTTGGTAGCTGCACCTGCATAAATCACATGGTATACGCCGGCCTCGCTCGCTGCTATCACCTTCACTTGTGCGCCTGCTCTAACTTCTACACTGTTAGTGGCATACAAAACAGTACTGATCACTGTGAACAATACTGCAATCATGGTCTTCATTGTGTTCATAGTATTCGGTGTTTCATTGTTGAATACGATGCAAAATTGCGCAGCGGGCCGTTAACTGGCAAAAGGTTGTAACTATACCATTAACCAATACTGTATTTGAAAAGCCGAATTATAATTTTAGCAATGCCAACCGTTGCACCAATTGGCTTTTTAACAATTTTTCAGGGTGCAACGCGTTGCAAACTGTTAATTTCATTTTGGGTGTTATGTAGGTTTTGGCATAAAACTGAGCACATTCGCACCAAACAGGCAAAAAACTTGCTTATTACACAAAATACCCACACCACAGCTAGCCGGTTGGTAACGATTGCAGCAATTAATTAAAAATGCGCCAATTACTGTTTGCACTGCCTTTTACAAAACCGCTAACGTTTGCAACAACCCTAAAAGGCAAAGAAAGTCCATTTCTTCCCCTCTTTGAGTTGGTAAAAAGTATTGTGCTATGGTACATCAAGGTAATTACCTGGTAATCAATAAGCGCCTGGTAGTAGTTTCTGAACCGTTACGCAGCACAATCAAGTATAAACCCGGCGAAAGGCGCCCAAGCACCAGTTTTACTGTTTGTTGCCCCTGAAGCCTTTGGGCACTTATCACTTCACCATTGCTGTTCAATACAGCTACATGCGTATAGGCCGCACCCACAGCAGCTGTCTGTTCAATGGTAATGGGTGTTGTGCTGTTGGCCGGGTTGGGGTATATTAAAACGTTGGCCTCGCCTATAGCAGCAGGCTTTGTTTTGGCACTGGCCCTGAAGTATGATGTTTGGCTACCATCAGTACACTCAGCTCTAAACCGTACAACATATTGGGTGTTGGGCGCAAGGCCGGTATATGCAATGCCTTCAAAGTTACCAGCCACCTCATTTGACCAGTCTACCCCATCAAACAACCGGTAGGCACCGTTATAGGTCAGGTGGTCAATATTCTTAATATCGTACGTGATTTTGATGGTTTTGTCGGTGGTTTCTATATTGTAGAGCTGGGTAGGTGCCTGGCATCCGTCAGTCCATACGTTCCTAGACCAAAACCTATAAGACCCTGCCCCATCTATTGGCGCCACAATACAGCGCCAGGCTACACTTATCTTATAGCTAGTGCCTGGCTTTAGATCATTAAATGTATATGTATTGGTATTTATTCTTGTGCCCTTCATAGGGGCATATATGGTGCCGTCATTCAACAATTCACTTATGTTTACTTCCTGATAGTCGGTACTTGCATGGCTGGCCCAATTGAGGGTTACACTAGTTCCGGTTACATGTGCTATTGTAGCCACGCTGGGCAAATCCTGGCAATTGCCCATAGTATTTTCACTCAATGAAGTCCAAGTGCCGTACGCTCCGGCTGTACAGGTTGCCCTTATCTGAAAAAAATATGCCTTGTTTTTTTGCAGGCCATCAAATTGGTATTCATTTTTAGTAACAGTAGTCGGTGCACTCCATTGATTATCCCAAATGGCCCGGTGTCGTACCTGGTAGCCACCATGGGCAGCTTCGTAATGTGGCCAATTTAGTTTTACACTACTTGTAGTAGTAGCCGTGTAAACCACTTGCGCCTGGTCAATTTTAGGGCAACAATTGCTTGTAGCCAATGTTATTCGGTAAGGCTCTAAACAGGCCTTACTGTACAGCAGGCTTTCTCTGGGGCCACCGGGCGCCAACATAGCTTGAATTACCTCTTTTTGCCCTTTTGTAAACATGGTAAGGTAGGTATCATCATTGTACGTCATGTAATTGCAAAACATTTCACCATAAGCTTCTTCACTACAAAGGCCAACCCTAAAAGGATAATCCTGAATAGTCACTGGATCTACCGGAGGCAATGCTGCTGGTGGTGTATCGTCAATAAAATCATTACCGCAATCTTCTTTATCTCTGTCGCTCCATGTGTGATACAACCAAAAGTAGTGCCCTATTTCATGAACTAACACTTTGCCTTTGCCTGCTATAGGGTCAGCGGTCAGACCAAAATTCCGAACGTCAATCACTATACCATCCCATGTTTGCTTACCACCCGGATAACCCGCATACCCACCTCCCTCATCAAGTATGCATACCCAAACATTCAGGTATTCTGCTGGATTTATGGCATCGTGGCCGCCTAATGATGTACTTGTAATCTTATGCTCGGGGTCTGCCACTTGAAACTGAAAGATCGGGGTTTTAGTATAGGTAATTGCCTCTTGTAGCTTACCTTCTGCATCATAGTATTGCCCCAGGCAAAACGATATGCCAATATCGCCAGCAGCATTGTTTTTAACGGCTGGGTGTTTGAGCGGCAAAATCAGGGTCATTGCCTTTAAACGCATCATTTAAAATGCTTAGTTGCTCAATGACCTTACTGCGTGGTATTTTATCAACCGACTGGTTATAAACAATATGAAATGCCACCGGAATTACTATCTCGCCAGTACTGGTGTTGTTTTTAAAGGTTCTGAATTTTGCAGCCTGTTTTTTAATCTTTTGCTGCAGCCTGTCTCGTTGCTTAGTATGGCTCAACCCAAAGTAGTTGTTGGCTAGCGCCTGATGCACTGCATCGGTATGGCAACGCTGCTGCTTTTGCCTTGTGTGTGCCTGCATGGCTATACCTATAAAGACCAATGCTACTAACAACTGAAAGTGTCTAAGGCAGAATATAGTGTTCTTTAGGTATAAAGAATTCATGGTGTCTGTATTTGTGGTTAATAAAAGCAATGACAAAAAAGCCCCGCCAGTAGCGGGGCTTTTTCAATACAGGTAGGGGAAAACACTATTTAATAAATTGAATGTGCTTGTGCATAACCTGCCCCTGGCACACTACCTGCAACAGGTACAGGCCGCTGCGTATGGTATTGGCTGTAATGCTAAAGGTACCGTTGCCCAGCTTGGTGCATGTAACTGGCACCTTGCGGCCACTCAGGTCATATAATGTTACTTCAAGCGCATTGACCTCAACATCAACCAGTCTGGTGCCGGCCAGTCTGCCTTCTCTTCTGCCAAGGCGCAGGCTAAACTCAGGCTGGTTCACCGGGTTGGGAAATACCTGCATTTCCAGGGCAGCTACATTGCCTGTAGCGGTCAGCTCCGGGGCCTCTTCTTCTGCCGGGGGTGTTTCTGCCAGTATGGTAGGCTGGCAGTCAATAGTACACTGTGCCCCGCCACTGGCTTTGGTTTTATGCAGGTTGCCATACACAAAC
>CAZXTW010000431.1:0-5879 GCA_964643525.1 uncultured Roseivirgaceae bacterium | reverse complement strand
CTCCAACACCCAATTGCTCACTTCTAAGCTCTATACTTATCAATAAACCAATCGATCAATCGGCGGGCAATGCTGATGCCTGGGGGGATCTTGGGCATCTCATCAGGGCCATACCAACCGGCGTCAATCAGTTCGTCCTGGTCTACCTGAATCTCGCCGCTTTTGTAGTCTGCAACAAAGCCCACCATCAATGAATCGGGGAAGGGCCAGGGCTGGCTGTCAAAATAGCGGATGTTCTCTACTTCAATATTGGTTTCTTCTTTTACCTCACGCTTTACGGTGGTTTCCAGCGACTCGCCAGGGTCAACAAAGCCGGCAATCACGCTATAAAAGCGGCCCTTAAACCGGGGCGAGGCGCCCAGCAGCAGCTTGCCGTCTTTCACAACGGCCACTATTACGGCGGGCGAAATACGGGGGTAGCTGTGGTGGCCGCAGTTGGTGCAGCGCTTGCCGCCTTCGTTGGGTACAAAGGTGGTGGGGTGGCCACATACGCCACAATAACGGTGGGTACGGTGCCAGTGTACTATATGGTTGGCGTAGCTGGCAATGTAGTACAACTCAGCAGGCAGCTGTGGGTAAACGGTATACATGTGTTGAATAGCCAGGCCATTGGCCGGGGTAAAATTGGCCGGTAGTTGAACGCCAAAACAGGGCTGTTGCTGGTACTGGCCCAGGTACACGTAATGATCTGTTGGCACCTCTAAATTCAGAGATGCCATTTGAGGGATTGCTGCCTGCCCGTTGCCATTGCTTTGTAGCAGGATGTTCCCCTTATTAAATGCAAACAGCAGGCCCTCTGCCTGAGGTGCAGTACCCATAAAGCGGTCTTTTACCAACAGGTGGCCCGCTTCTAAAATATAGTGTGCGCTCATGGTGTAAAGGTAATATAAAATGTAGGTGGCGTGCCACTGAAAAAGCCTACCCAGCAGGTAGGCTTTTTGAACTAAAACAATATAAATCAGGGTGGCCCCTTGCCGGGGCAAGAGGCCTGAGAAAATTTGCTTTTGCAGGGGTGTTTTGGCAGGTGGTAGTGCCAACTTATACACACAATTGAATAATGTACGAATATTCTTTCAATAGGTCAACTTTTCCCTTTGATAATTCAATGGCTGGTGCCAATACTGGCACTTCAATTGCTGTATAACAGGCATCTGCTGATATTTAAGCTCCGATAACTACCTATTGTTAAGCAATCCATTCAGTTAAAAGCTACAACCTCCTTTTACATTAAGGGAGGTTGTTTTGTTTTAGGTGGCCTACTGTTCTTCTACCTTTAACTTATGAGCAGCACGCTGAGCTGCTTGCGTGGCTGTCACCCGTTCAAAATCATGGTCATACTTAGGGTGCATGGTGCCCATCAGGCGGTCCCAAATGGTAAAGTACAGCCCATAGCTGCCCTTGAAATACTTGTGGTGCAGGTTGTGGTTGACTGAGGTGTTGATGTAACGGCCCACCCACGACCGGGCAAAGCCTTTGGGGTACAGCTCATAGCCCAGGTGGCCATAGACGTTGTAAATAATTTGAAAGATAAAGAAAATGGTCAGGGCAGAGGTATGCACCGGCATGACCTGCACAATAACCAGCGGTATGGCCCCTTCAATAACCGCCTCAAGGGGATGAAAGGCGTAGGCGGCCCAAGGGCTTGGGTTGGTTGATTTGTGGTGGGTAAGGTGGAACCATTTAAACAGCCTGGGCAGGTGCATGAAGCGGTGCATCCAGTAAAAATACGTGTCGTGCACCAGCAGCATCAATACAAAGCTCAGGGCATAGTACCATACGGGGTAGGCGTCAAAATTTCTGTACAATAGCACATACTGGTGGGGCAGGCTAAATACAAACAGGGCAATAGAGGCAAAAATGACAACCGACAGGGCTGAGTAAAACACTTCGCGGGCATAGTCTTTGTTATTAGGAAACCGCTCTTGTATTTTCACAAACCAGTGGTGGTGCTTCAATACTATATAAAATACAACAAAAAAGGTGGTGGCCACCATAAGGTAGCGGCCAAGCGTTTTGAACATGATTTCAATGTAGTGCAGTAATTCTTCGGGCATAGAGCAAGCAATAGTTATGGCTCCCGCATTTGTATACATTTTGGGGCCTGGGTTCTGTTGTTAATCAATAGTAGTATTATAAATATATAAAATTGCATTGATATGTGTGGGTTTACAGCGGCCACTTTGCTGTCACAGGTGCTTTTTTAAGAAAAAAGTAAGGCAATGAAACCATTTATGGGCCGGGCACTGTATTTTTAGTATTAATGATAAATACCAACAGTTGAACTGCCTTAAGTAATAGACGACAGATAAGTAAACACTATGCCAAAGTCAAACCCACAATTAATTACTGCATTAAGAGATACCGCCAAGAAACTACAAGAGGGCGCCCGCTATGAGTGGGGCCATATGGGCCGCTGCAATTGTGGCCACCTGGTGCAGACCATTACTGAGCTGAGTGACCGTGAGATTGTAGAGAAGATTGACCACCAGTTAAACGAGTGGACGGAGCATGCCAATGATTATTGTGCCCAGACTGGCGGCAGTGTTGATGAGTTTTTTGAGGTAATGAAGGCCAATGGCTTTGACCATGACGATATGGTGAAGTTGGAGTACCTGAGTGACGATAAGGTGCTGGACCGCCTTGGTGATGAGAAAATATACCTGCACCATAACGAACGTACTGACGTGGTGTTGTATATGGAAGAGATGGCTGATATGTTGGAAGAAGAGCTACAGCCTGCCTAAACGCACAACCACACACCTGATAGAATACAATTCGAGACACGATGACTGAGGCAAGCCCTGACAAGGCTTGCCTTTTTGTTGGGCCAATTGTGCTGTTTGGCCCCTGAAAATAACCATTGAAAGAATTTACTGTTGGTACATCTGTTATACCGGTTAACTTCGTAGTATATTTGTTTAGGAGTTATATATGTTATGTTAAACAAATTGCCTTCCTAACGAATTGTATTAATCACGCAGTTAGCTATTTGAATATGAAAAAACACTTACTACTAATAGTCTTGATTGTATGCCCTTTATTGCTTAACGCCCAGCAGTGGGGTGGTGGCCCACCCAGAAGAGGTGGCGGAGGGATAAAAGGTAAGGTAACCGGTACTGTTTTTGACGAGGCTACTGGCCAGGCAGTAGAGTTTGCTACCATTGTGTTACAGGATGCCAAGACAGGTAAAACAGTCAATGGGGCCATTGCCGATGCTGAAGGGGCCTTTAAAATTATTGAGGTACCTATGGGCAGTTACAATGTAGTGGTATCGTTTGTGGGGTATGGCAACAAAGAAACGCCTGTAACACTAACGCCTAAAAAGCCAGATGTTAGCCTGAAAAACATTCAGTTAACCCCCAGCACACAGCAGCTAGACGAAGTGGTAGTAGAGGGCCAGCGAGAGATTATAGAGAGTAAGATAGATAGAATTGTATACAATGCCGATCAGGATGCGGCCAATGCGGGTGGCGTAGCGGCTGATGTGCTACGCAGAGCCCCCCTGTTGAGTGTTGACCTGGAAGGTAATGTGTCATTACGCGGCAGCAACAATGTGCAGATATTGATTAACGGCAAGCCTTCAAGCCTGTTTGGCGGCGGACAGAATACGGGCAATACCTTGAGCGTGATCCCGGCCGACCAGATTAAGAGTGTAGAGGTAATAACCAGCCCCAGTGCCAAGTATGATGGTGAGGGCAGTGCAGGTATTATTAACATCATTACCAAAAAGGAGCGGCTGGAAGGTATGGCTGGTAATGTAGATGCCAGTGTGGGTAACCTGCAAAATAACCTGACCCTGGGCCTTAATGCCGGTAAGGGCCGCTTTGGCTTTAATATGGGGGTAAACAGCTTTGGCTCATGGCCGCGCGATGGCGAGAGTACCTTTTTGCGGATTGACCGCGCCACCGGTGGCAACCGGGTGTTTGATGAGCGCGGTACTGACCGCACCACCAATTTTGGCTTTTTTGGGTCGGCAGGTGCCTTTTATGATTTCAATGCCTACAACAGCATCAATACCTCTATCAGGGGCCGAGGCTTTGGCAGCAACCGCGATGGGGTTTTCCTGACTGCTTTTGAAGACCCTGCCAATGCAGTAGACCAATTGTATGAGCGGACTACCGACAATGAGTCGTTCCGTAGTGGCTTTGAATGGTCAGTTGATTACATCAAGAAGTTTGCCGGCCAGCCTGAAAGGGAGTTTGCCCTTGCTTTTAAGTTAGACGGCAATATTTCTGACAACGACTTTTTGATTAACCAGTACGACCTGGAAGGTGACGACCAGAGTTTGTACCGCCGCGAGCGCAACAGCAACGATGGTGACAACCGGGAGTATACCTTTCAGGTAGATTATACACACCCCATTGGCAAAAAGGTAAAGGTAGAAACTGGCGTGAAGGCCGTATTGCGCGAGGTAGATAGTGATTATTTTTATGAAACAGCCGACAATGATTTGGCTGCTTTTATGGTGAATGAAGCCCGTACCGACTTTTTTGAATACGATCAGGATATTTATGCTGGCTTTGTTTCGGCCACCATTAACTTTAACAAAACACTGGGGCTGATTGCCGGTGCCCGTTATGAGGCTACAGAGATTAGAGGTGATTTCAGGGTGGCTGAAGATGAGTTTGAAAACAGCTACAACAACCTGCTGCCCAGTATTACCCTGTCAAAAAAGCTGAGCAAAGCCGCTTCATTAAAGGCCAGTTATACGCGCAGAATACAACGACCCAGCCTGTTTTTTATTAACCCTTACGTATCTGAAGCTAATAACCGAAACATTACTGTGGGCAACCCGCTGCTTGACCCTGAACTGACCGATCAGTACGAGGTAAGCTACAGCAGGTTTAGCAGGAGCTTTACCATTAATGCTGCCTTCTTTTACCGCCGCACCACTGATATTATTGAAAGCTTCCTGAACGTGAACGAAGAGGGCATTTCAGAAACAACTTTTCGTAACATTGGTGAGAATGATAGCTACGGAATGAACGTATTTGCCTCTACCACCTTATTTAAGATCTGGACACTGCGCGGTGGCATTAACCTGTTTACTTATAATGTAAGCGGTATTGTTGATGGTGAGGAGTTGAGCAACGATGCAATACTCTCTAACGGAAACATCAATTCTAGCCTACAACTGCCTAATGATTGGCTAATTGACATATTTGGTTTTTACCGGGCACGTCGCCAAACGCTGCAAGGCTTTAACCCGGCCTTCTCGTTGTTTATCATGGGGGTTAAAAAGCAGTTGTGGGACAAGAAAGGGGCCGTAGGCCTGCGCCTTGTCGAGCCGTTTTTTCCTAATAAGGAGTTTGGCACTGAGCTGGAAGGCACTGACTTTAGCCAGGAGTCGCTGTTTAGGCTGCCTTTCCGTTCTATTGGTGTGAGCTTTAGCTATAAGTTTGGCAAGTACAAAGGCAGCAACCGTGGCCGCCGCAGCAAAATCAAGAACGACGACCTGAAAAACGGTGGCGATGGCGGCCAGGGCGGCGGTAGAGGGTTTTAATGGCCGCTTTTAGAAGTTATGAGTTATGAATGATGAACTCAGTTTAACTCATCATTCATAGCTCATAATTTCTTATTCTTGAGTGCCACAGGTACACCAGCAGTATGGCCAGGCCTGCCTCAATGGGCGCGGTCACGCTTAAACCAGACAATATTGATGGACTTTTTGCCGGGACTTGGTGGCATAGAGGCAAATATTCAGGTTGCCATAACAACAAAACAGGGGCTGAAAGTTTGGTAGTCAGCACTTTATGTGCTGGTGTTATGCTGGGGCTAAAAAAAGTTCATTCTTTTATAAACTTCATTTGTTTATGTCAATGGCAAACTACTATATTTGCAATCCTTTAGAAAAAGGACAAAGCCATTACACGGAGAGG
>CAZXTW010000430.1:0-5881 GCA_964643525.1 uncultured Roseivirgaceae bacterium | reverse complement strand
ATGAGGGTGCCACAAAATCGGCAACTGCGCTGCAGGCTACCCTTAGAAAAAGCCTGGCACAGGCCAAAGCCATGGGCCGTGCCCTGGAGCAGGCCCGGGTAGCCCCCGGCACGCTTGATACCCGTTTGCACACACTGCACCAGCAACTGCTGGCCATACAGAGTGCCTACAACGGCAACCCAGCCAAGCAGGAAACAGGCGAGAAAACCAAGCCCAGCATTGGCGAGCGCCTGTTTGCGCTGAACCGCGGCTTAACACGCAGCACCTACGGCCCCACTGCTACCCACAAAACCACACTGGGTATTGTGCAAAACAGCCTGAAGGCGCTGGATGGCCAACTGCAGGAAGCACGTAAGCAAATGGAGCAGCTGGCCAAAGACCTGCAAAAGGCAGGCGCCCCCTGGATTGAAGGTACCGGCGTACCGGCCATAGGCCCTGAGCAGAAGTAAACATGACTTTAACACAATATAAAAGCCCCGGCAACCAGTGGTTGCCGGGGCTTTTGTATTGTGTAGCAGCACCGATTAACCGTCTTGCCGCACGGTACCAGAACCGGCTATGCTACTGGTTACTTCTGGCGTGCCCCGGTAGCGTACGTTGCCTGAGCCGTCAATTTGAACGTTAAGCTCATCACTTACATTGACTTCAACATTGCCTGAGCCAGCAATTGATACCTCGGCCTGCGCAGTAGCCAGCTCAAAAGTGCGTATGTTGCCAGCACCAATGACAGATACGTTCAGGCTGTTGGCCGTGCCATTGATTGTAATATCGCCTGCTCCTCCAATACTCAGACTCAGGTTATTGCTTGTAATGGGCAAAGGGGTATTGAAAGTGCCCGTCCCAAAAATGTCAAGTGCAGCGACTTCAGTCATGTATACCGTAATCACTATAGCCTGTGAGGTACTGTAACAATCTACGTTTGACCTGACGGTTAACTTGCCATTGGTAATGTCAGTATCAATAATAGGCAGTAGGTTACGTGGTGCTTCTATTTCAATAGCATGGTTACGGCTTGCATCCTGGATAATATTAACCGTGCCAGGCACAGCCAATTCAACCTCGCTAAATGGGGCATTGCTTGCGTTGCGTGTTTCGGTTTCAATGACTGAAAGGCCATCAATACAGTCTGCGGGGCCGTCGTCACAGCCTGTGGCAAATCCAAGCACGGCACATAACAATAAAAAGTAAGGGGTAAAAAGTCTGTTCATCATGATTTTGAGCTTTTGGTTACCTCAAAGACCATGATTACCAGCATAGGTTGCCTGGCTGGGCTAAGTTTTTTTAATTAATTGCCCTGCTGTACGGTACCAGAGCCGTTTATGTTGCTGGTTACTTCGGGGTTGCCGCTATACACTACACTGCCCGAGCCTTCAATATCAACAGTTAATTGCTCTGTCACGTTTACTTCTACATTGCCAGAGCCTACAATGGCTACATCGGCCTGGGCAGTGACCAGCTCGTTGGCTAAAATGCTGCCCGAGCCTATCACTGAGGCGTTCAGGGTATTGGTGGTGCCTTCAAAGGTAATGCTGCCAGGCCCATCAACTGAAAGGCTCAGGTTATTGGCCGTAATAGGGTTAACCTGCGTGATCACCTCGGCCGTGCCTACAACCTCTATGGCAGTAATGTCAATCATACGTATGGTGAGAAACAGGGGCTGAGAGTTGCGAAAGCAAGACACTGAGCTGCCTATGGTTAATTTGCCATTTTCAATTTCAGTGGTAATAAAAGGGTGTAACGAGCTTGACGAGCGCAGCTCAATATCATAGTTGCTTCCGTTCTCTTGTATAATATTCAGCCTGGCAGGCAGTAGCATTTCTACCCTGTCAAAAGGCTCGCCTTCGTTGTTGCGGCTTATTGTTTCTAAAAACTCTGTGGCATCAACACAGTCGGTAGGGTCTTGGGCGCAGCCCATCAATAGCAACAAGCAGGCAATGAGGCACAGCAGGCGGGCAGCAGGTGGTTTGTTGGTCATGGCAGTTATCAGGTTTAAAAACAAAAAAACAATGATCAGGACGCTACTTTAACAACAAAAATTGCGCCAATAGGTTACCGCCTGTTTCAATTATTTTAGCCATGAAAATGGCCCCAATCAATTAACCAGGCTATTGGCCTTGAGCGTCAGTTGCCTGACTTTTGCTACAATTAGGTTAACTATTTACATTTGAAATAGTATATAAAGTCAGTTTAACTACATGAAACCTTAGAGAACACAACAACTATGGAAGCTGTCCATTTGCCCAGTCAAGATGAATTACAAGCGCGTTACCAGCAAAAATTGGGGTTTGTGCCCAATTTAATTTCAGAAATGCTGCACCACCCCGTGGCCGCGCAGTATTATGATTATGGCGTGAGTGCCCTTGAGGCCCGCGGGCTGCTGAGCACCGCCGAGCAGCAGGTGGTGTATTTTACCATTTCGCACCTGAACAAATGCCATTACTGCACCACGGCCCATAAGTTTGCGGCTAAAAATGCCGGCAATATAACTGACCAGGTACTTGATGCCATTGTGAATGAAAAGCCACTTGAAAACAAACGCCTCAATGCCCTGGTAAAGGCAGCCCGCTTAATACATGACAAGAAGGGCTGGCTTACCAAAGCCGATATGTTAACCATCAGGGCGCAGGGCGTTACTCATGACGAGGTAATTGAGGTATTGATGATTAACTCTATCAAAACCATGAGCAATTATATTAACCACATTAAAAACACCGCTGTAGACGCTGCCATGCAATAGCCCGCCACCTATACCACCAGCCCCACCCAGTGCCGTGGCCCTTGTACCTGACAGGGGCCACGGCACTTTTTTTATGGGCACAGGCAACTATCAAGTAACATGCCCCGTATTGGTGAAGCTTTTAACATAAGCCTGACACGATTGCCACATTGTTTGAATCTTATAGTTATGAAGAAGTACACCTTATTAATGATGCTGGTTGGTATGCTATGGATGAGCGCCTGTACCGATGCACTGACCGAAGACCCTACCGACACCACACAAGACAACACCGGGGGCGATAATGGCACTGATGATACCCCTGATATTAGCAACGAGGCCATTACCAGTGGCGAGCTGAACCTGCCTGCCCAGCCCCTGAATTATGCCAATGCGGCCCTGCCTGCCTATTACCAGAACCAAATGGCCAACGAGGCCGATAACACACCGGCAGGTAATGAAATTACTGACTGGGGCGCCACACTGGGGCGGGTGCTGTTTTATGATAAGGGCCTCAGTGCCAATAATACCACCAGCTGTGCCAGTTGCCATGGCCAAACCAACGGCTTTTCTGACCCACGCGCCCTGAGCCTGGGCTTTGAAGGGGGTGAAACCGGCCGCAACTCTATGGGCCTGAGCAACGCCCGGTATTATGAAAACGGCCATTTTTTCTGGGACGAACGCGCCGCCACCCTGGAAGAGCAGGTACTGATGCCCATTCAGGACCAGGTAGAGATGGGCCTGACACTAACAGAGCTGGTGGAGCGCGTCAGTGCAGAAGACCATTACCAGTATTTGTTTAATGAGACGTTTGGCTCGCCCGAAGTGAATTCTGACCGTATAGCGCGTGCCCTGGCCCAGTTTGTACGCTCTATTGTAAGCTTTAACAGCCGCTTTGATGAGGGGCTGGCTGCTACAAATGACGTAGAGGCAGACTTCCCGAATTTTACTGCGGCAGAAAACCAGGGCAAAGCCCTGTTTTTTGGGCGCGCCGGCTGCAACCGCTGCCATGAGGGCGCCCTGTTTATTGCTGACGAGCCCACCAATAACGGGCTGGATGCTGTCACTACCGACCCCGGTGTGGCTGAGGTGACAGGCAACCCTGCCGACGAGGGCAAGTTTAAAGTCCCCTCATTAAGGAATATTGCTGAAACTGGCCCCTTTATGCACGATGGCCGCTTTGCTACACTGGCACGGGTGGTGGCGCACTATAATAATGGGGTGCAGGCACACCCCAATACTGACAACCGCCTGCTGGGCGGCCGTGGCGGTGGCAATGTCCCCCGCCGGCTTAACCTGAGTGCCGCCGAGCAGGCCGCTCTGGTTAGCTTTTTAGAAACGCTTAGTGATGATGCCCTGGCACAAGATGAGCGTTTTTCAGATCCGTTCGTTCAATAAAAAATAGATATACCTGAATTCCATCAAAAAAGGCTGCCCTGGTTGGGGCAGCCTTTTTTTATTGTTAGTGTACTTTAACCAGTATTTTACCGGTGCTTTGCCGTGACTCCATAAAAGCATGTGCCTGTGGCAGCTCAGCAAAGTCAAACACCCTGCCTACCACGGGCTTTATGTCGTGTGTTTCAATAAACTGCACCATGGCCTGGTATTGTTGCTGCACCACCTCCTGGTTTTGGGTAAGGTAGCCTATGTGGGTGGCCATGATGCCACTTGTTTTTTTGGCCATGGCCATAAGCTGCACCTTGGGGGCCTCTTTCCAGGTGAGCCACCACGACCAGGGGTTCCATTTGTTAAACGGTATGCTGGCATAGCCTGCTACCACTATACGGCCAAAGGGCAACAGCAGGGCCTTACTTTTTCTGAATACCTCGCCCCCAACCATTTCAAGCACCACATCTACACCACCACAGTATTTTTCAAGGCGGTCATAAAAATCATCAGTACGGTAGTTAATGGCCAGGCTTGCACCCAGTTTTTTAAGCAGCAGCAGCTTCTCTTCAGCCCCGGCGGTACCAAATACTTCGCACCCCCACCTGGCTGCTATTTGCACGGCAGCTGTGCCCACCCCGCCAGCGGCGGCCTGTATCAATACCTTATCGGTGGGTTGTATGCGGGCCAGCCTGACCAGGGCCACCCAGGCCGTCATGTAGTTTACCAGCAGGGCAGCGCTTTGTTCTGGCGTGTACCCGGCTGGCGCAGCAAAAGCCATAAAAGCAGGCACTACCGTATACTCAGCATAGCCGCCAAACTGCCCGCCAAATACCACCCAATCGTTCACCTGGTGCCGGGTTACGCCCTCGCCTATAGCCACTACCTGGCCAAACCCTTCCATACCAGGGGTGTAGGGGCGCTTGGGTGCCCAACTGTATTGCCCCTTGCGTGACAGCACCTCGGCATAGTTTATACCAATGTACTGCACCTTAATTTTTATCTGGCCTGCCTGTACTTCAGGCTCAGGCAACGCCTGCAACTTTAATACTTCAGGCTTACCCGACCGCTTTAACACATAACCTTGCATGGGTGCAAAGAAAAGCGTAAAAAATGAAGTGCAAAACTTTTAAAGCCGAGAAGGCTTTAATAACTTTATTGGAAATTACAGTGCATGAAGCCATCATATTCAACCAAACCCACCACAGGCACCAAAGTATCACCCAAAGAGTTCCAGCAAATAAGTAAAAGCTACCCTGACATGCTGCTTGAGCTTGACAGCCAGGGCACCCTCATTGTTAATGAGCCTACCGGTTTTTATTCAGGCGTAATTAACAGCAACATCAATACTGTAGTAGGCCATTGGAACCAGCAATATGGCCTGGGCTACGTGGCTGATTCATCTACCCTGTTTACCTTGCCCAATGGCGCCAAGCGCTCACCTGACCTGGCCTGGCTGGCAAAAGCACGGGTTGATGCCCTGCCCCCGAAAGAAAAGCTGGGCTTTGCCAATATCTGCCCTGATTTTGTTGTTGAGCTGCGCTCAAAGTCTGACAGGCCCGCCACCCTTAAAGAAAAAATGGAAGAGTACATGGCTTGCGGGGCCAAACTGGGCTGGCTTATTGACCCCTTTAATCAAGAAGCGTTTGTATACAAGCCCAACCAGCCCCTGCAAACCATAAGCCCGCTTACCGGCAGCTTAACCGGGGGCACCCTTATGCCAGGGCTTGTAGTGCCATTAAGTATTTTTAGCCTCTAATAGCCTTTAAGCCAAAAAAG
>CAZXTW010000429.1:0-5887 GCA_964643525.1 uncultured Roseivirgaceae bacterium | reverse complement strand
CATTGGCCTGCACCGTGGGCTCATTCACAATGGTTATGGCCAGCTCATCAGCACGGGGGAAGCTTGAGGTCAGGTAGTCAGTAGAGTCAATCGTCTGGTTGTACTCAAACACGGCAAAGTGGTAAGTATCACCATTACTCAGGCCGGTAAGTGTAAAGCTGTTGCCAGTACCATCATACACCACGGTGTTGGGGCCAATATTATCACCAGTACCAAAAGCAGCGTTGGCAGTATAAGTAGTCTGGTCGGCTGGTACAAAGCCACCGTTTACGGCTGTGTTGGCCCTGGCCAGTACAATTCTGCGGGCACCGTTGCCATTAGTCCAGCTTACGTCCATGGCAGAGTCTGACACATTGCTGAACATAATGCCAGAGGCAGCTACGGTAGGCTCGGTAATATCCTGGAAGGCCTTCTGGCTGGCACGTGGGAAGCTTGAAGTCAGGTAATCAGTAGAGTCAATCGTCTGGTTGTACTCAAATACGGCAAAGTGGTAGGTATCACCATTACTCAGGCCGGTAAGCGTAAAGCTGTTGCCGGTACCATCATACACCACAAAGTTTGGCCCTATATTGTCGCCACTGCCAATAGCTGCATCAGCAGTATACGTAGTCTGGTCGGCTGGTAAAAAGCCGCCGTTTACGGCTGTGTTAGCCCTAGCCAGTACAATTCTACGCTCACCATCGCCGTTGGTCCAGCTTACATCCATGGCAGAGTCTGACACATTGCTGAACATAATGCCAGAGGCAGCCACGGTAGGCTCTGTAATGCCCTGGAAAGCCGTTTGGCTGGCACGGGGGAAGCTTGAGGTCAGGTAGTCAGTAGAGTCAATCGTCTGGTTGTACTCAAACACGGCAAAGTGGTAAGTATCACCATTACTCAGGCCGGTAAGTGTAAAGCTGTTGCCAGTACCATCATACACCACGGTGTTGGGGCCAATATTATCACCAGTACCAAAAGCAGCGTTGGCAGTATAAGTAGTCTGGTCGGCTGGTACAAAGCCACCGTTTACGGCTGTGTTGGCCCTGGCCAGTACAATTCTGCGGGCACCGTTGCCATTAGTCCAGCTTACGTCCATGGCAGAGTCTGACACATTGCTGAACATAATGCCAGAGGCAGCTACCGTAGGCTCAGTAATATCCTGGAAGGCCTTTTGGCTACCACGGGGGAAAGAAGCCGTTAAGTAGGTGGCTGCCGAACCGGAAGTATTGTATTCAATCACAGCAAAGTGGTAAGTAACGGCATTGGTAAGGCCTGTCAGGGTAAAACTGTTGCCTGTGCCATCAAATACAACCGTGTTGGGGCCAATCAGGTCTCCGCTGCCAAACTCGCTGCTGGCAGTATAAAACACATCATTAGCAGGTAAAAAGCCACCGTTTACGGCCGTGCTGGCCCTGGCCAGTACCACACGCCTGCCACCATCGCCATTGGTCCAGCTTACGTCCATGGCAGAGTCTGACACATTGCTGAATACAATGTTTGTAGCCGCCACTGTAGGGGCCACTGCAAATGCACCAGCAGTAAATGTTTCACGGGGGAAGCCTGTTGTATTATAAGCCGTGCTAAAGCCAGACTGGTTGTATTCAAATACGGCTACTTCGTAAGTAAGGCCATCAGTTAGCCCCTCTAAAGTAAAGCTGCTGCCTGTACCATCATACACCACCGTGTTAGGGCCAATTAAGTCGCCACTACCGCCTATGTTGGCATCAGCAGTATAAACGCTGTTATCTACTGGTAAAAAGCTGCCGTTTACACCCGGTGTACGCGCCAGTACTAACCTGCGGGCACCATCGCCATTAGCCCAGCTTACGTCTACAGTTGAATCAGTAAAGTTACTGAAAGCAATGGCACTTGCTGCTACGGCTGGTGTAACCACGGTTTCGAACGTAGTTGAATCGGCCACAGGTGCACCAGTAGTGAGGTAATTTACCCTTGACCCGTTTTGGTTAAACTCAAACACGGCAAAGTGGTAGCTGGTGCCTTCACTTAAGCCTGTTACTGTAAATGAGCTGCCTGTGCCGCTGTAAACCACACTGCTTGTGCCAATAGCATCACCTGCGCCAAATGCTGCGCTGGCGGTGTAGCTTACATCATCGGCAGGTGTATCAGCCACGGCTGCGCCCTCTCTGGCAAGTACTATTCGGTTGGTACCGTCCCCATTAGTCCAGCTCACGTCTTTGGTGCTGGTCGTTACATTAGTCAACTGTAAACTGCTGGCAGCTACCGTAGGCTCAATAGCTGCTGCCTCAGCAAATTGCTGGCCTCTTACAAAGGCACTGGTCAGGTAATCGGCCACTACGCCAGATGCATTGTATTCAATTACCAGAAAGTGGTATTCTGTACCTAAGACTAAGCCTGTTAGGGTAAATGAGTTGCCGGCACCGCTAAAGGCTACGTTGGCAGCCCCAATGGCCTCACCGCTGCCAAACTCAGTATTGGGTGTGTAAAACACATCATCAACCGGTAAAAAGTTGCCATTTACGGCAGAGCCTGCACGTACCAGCACCAGGCTGAAGTCACCATCACCTTTGGTCCAGCTCACGTCCATGGTACTGTCAGTCACATTATTAAATACCACAGCAGAAGCGGCCGTAGTGGGCTCTGTTACACCAGTAGCCCTAAAACTGTTTTCAGGAAAAGCAGTGGTGAGGTAATTCTTTCTAAGCGGCTCGTCATTAAACTCAAATACCGCTACATGGTAAGTTTGGCCATTGGTTAGCCCGGTTAAGGTAAATGAGTTGCCGGTACCATTATAAGCTACAAACTGCGGGCCAATGGCGTCACCACTGCCAAACTGGGCATTGGCTACATAGGCGGTATCGTCAATGGGTAGCGAGCCGCCATCAATGGCACTGCCCTCACGTACCAGCACCAGGCTGTTTGAGCCGTCACCCTTAGTCCACGATACTACTGCGGTGGTATCTGTTAATCCGCTAAAAACAATGGCTGATGCCTGTACAGTAGGCTCTGCGGCCTCTGTAATAGCTTCAAAGCTGGCCTCTTCAAAGTTTCTTTCAGCTACACCAGATCTGTATAAGCTCAGGTAATTAAAAAAGGCTGGGTTGGTGGGGTCGCCAGCCTCAACATTGTATTCAATAACAGTCAAGGCGTAGGTTACACCCTCGCTAAGGCCGGTCATGGTAAATGATGAGCCTGTGCCATCAAAAACAACAAAGTTGTTGCCAATAGCATCGCCAGAACCAAAAGCTGCATCAGCAGTGTAGGCATTGCCATCAACAGGCAGGCCCAGGGTATCAACAAAAGTATTTGCAGAGGCAATTACAACACGGGCATCGCCATCGCCATTGGTCCAGCTGATGTCAGCACTGCTGCCTGATACATTGGTAACGGTTACAGTCCTGGCAGCAAGGTTGGGCTGGATGGCCGCTGCTGAGGTAATGGCAAAGGCCTCGGTATAGCCATCTTCAGTATAATAATTAATTAATGAGTCAGCCCCGTTGAATTCTATCACACCAAAATCATACCTGGTAGAGGGTATTAAACCAGTAATGGTTACTGCGGTATCAGTACCGCTGTACACTACCCAGTTACCCCCGCCTAAAAAGCCAGCATCAGAGTTACCTACCTCAAAGTTGGTATCAAAGTTATAGGTAGTACCATCAACCGGTAAGTTGTTTGAGTTAATGGCCGAGCCGTTTCGTCTAATAATCAGCATGCTTTGCTCACCGTCTCCGCGCGTCCATGAAACATCCATGGTAAAGCTTGAAACGTTTGAGATTGTCAGTGCAGAAGCATGTGTAGTAGGCTCTGCCGACCCTACCGAGGTGGTGTCGAACCCTTCAAGGTACCCGTTTTGCTGGTACAGCGGGCCACTGCTGTTGTATTCTATTATGGCAAAGTGGTAGGCCGTATCGGCCAGCAGGCCAGTTACAGATACTGACGAGCCTGTGCCATCATAAACTACAAAGTTACCGCCACCCAGGCCGTTTACGCCGCTGCGCAAACCATAATTGCTATTGGCTGTGTAGGTGGTGCTGTCTTGCGGCAGGAAGTTGCGGTTAACCCGGTTTTTTTGCCGAATGATGACTATACGGCGGTCACCATTACCGTTAGTCCAGGTGAGGTCCATGTTAAATGAACCGGGTACAATGTTCAGGTTAGTTGCAGAGGTGTCAGGCGCCTGCGCCTGAGCAAGCACACTCAGCAGCATCAAACATAGTAGATAGAGCGTAGAAGTTCTTTGTCTCATAATTAAGAAAGTTTATACAGTATACCCTTAGCTTTTGGTGTATTTACGGTTTAGAAGATGAAAGTGATACATACGGCCTTGAGCGCAATCAGGCGCAGCTTGGAAATCCTGCCATTTCAAAAGAAACCAATTGAATTAGTTATTAGCCGTTACTTGGTGTACCCACGAAGAAGGTTTGTGAATCCTGAAAACTTATTGGTCCTGTTGAATACGCTGAAAGACCAGTTATGTAACCGAGTTGAAGTTATGAAAATTCCTGTTTTTGTATTCAGTTCTTAGATTATTTTTTTTTCATACCCACTTCATAGCCCCATTTTTGTAACTCGCTATCCATCAGTTGCTCAATGCGTTGGATACTTTCCTGATCGGCAGTTTTCCATTTATTGAAGTTTCTTTGCATTAAGTTTTCTGCTGCAAAATCAAGCACAGCTGTATCATGAGCCAGCCCGGCAAAGTCAAAGATTTCTTTCATCTTCTCAGCTGGGTTGGCCAAAATGGCTTCATAATGTATGGTAAACAGATTTTCTGCCGGTATGTGGTGCTTATGCTGGTCAATGGCCACCATGCATTCACGCCATTGTATGGCGCAGGTTTCAAGCACACTGTGGTTTTTACGTACTTCGCGAATGCCCGGAAAGTGCGGCCCCCAGATAAACCCTTTCTTAGGTAAAACACGCCTGCCAATAACATCACGAAGCATATCAGCCCCATAAAAGGGCAAATCGGCCAGGGGTATTTCAAAAGAGGTTAAGCGCCGCCATATGGCGGTAGGGTCAGGCTTTGACTGCCATTTTTTTTGTGCCGACAGGGCTACGTCTCTACCATCGCGCACAATGTGCACATATTTGCCTTCAGGAAAGATACTGGCCATGAAGGGTATCCTGAAGCAGTTACTGGGTGTTTTTTCAAGAAAACGAGCCGCCCCGTGTTTGGCAGCATGGTTGGCAAAGCGGCGCCTGATGTAACTGCTTACATGTGGGGTAGCCTCTTTTTCAGTGCGGATGTCTGACTTGGCCAGGGGGCGCCTGTACCGCCAGATGTATTTGGGCTCTATCCAATATTTAACATCGCGGTGCATGCCCAGCAGTTCGCCAAGAATTTGAGTACCAGAGCGTGCGGCACCTAAAATAAAAATGGGCCTGTCTAAGGGCTTTTTCATTGGCGCTTTATTTCGTAAATAGTTTAATTAATTGTTCTTGAATGCGCGCTTTATTAAAATCGGCATTATAAATTACCCGTGAAGCTTTTGCCAGCTCGGTCCAGTGCGCAATAGGTATTAGTTTGGCAAAGGCCGCTGCCAGTTGTTCCGGGCTTTGTTTGGCCACCAGGTAGCCATTGTGGCCGTCTTTCACATATTCAGGTATTGAAGCATGTGCTGTTGCTACTATGGGGGTGCCGGCATTCATGCCTTCAATAATAGTTTTAGGCTGGGCTTCAACCGGGTAGTAGGTGGGCAGGGTCAGGGCATCGCACTCGGCAAACATTTTCTTAATTTTAGCCCGGTCTCTTACGGCCCCATAAATTGTAAGGTGTTCGGCTACACCCAGCTGCTGTGCTTCCGCCTCAAATGCTGCCCTGTCTTTATCGTCAATCCAGCCACCAATAAAATGCGCATGAAAGGGGGCATCAACCTGTTCTTTCAATAAAGGCAACGACCGCAGCACATCTAAATACCCCTTT
>CAZXTW010000428.1:0-5892 GCA_964643525.1 uncultured Roseivirgaceae bacterium | reverse complement strand
TTTTTAACCTGCGCCAGGTCAATACCAGTACGCGCGACCTGATTATCCAGTGGGGCGGCACCACCAGCAACAACCGCCTGCGCTTTGAGTATGCCAGCAGCGGCACTGGTGCGGCTACTACCAGAATGCAGATTGAAAGCAATGGCAACGTAGGCATTGGTGGCCAGCCAGCCACCAATGAACGCTTGTTTGTAAATGGCCGTATTGGCTTTGGCTCAGCAGAGTTTTTTGAAGATGGTGGTGGGTTTACCATCAGAAGTGGCGGCTCTATTATAGCCGATGCTACCAGCCGTGATTTGGGAACCACCGCTGCCCCCTGGGACAATGTGGTGGCCGATGATTTTGTGAATGTTTCTGACATGCGAGCCAAAAAGAACGTAGCCTCAATGGCGTATGGCCTGGCCGAGATCATGAAGCTGCGCCCGGTAACCTACCAGTGGAAGGACGAAGAACGCGGCAACGAAGTGAAATTGGGCCTGATAGCCCAAGAAGTCGAGGCCGTAATTCAAGAAGTAGTATATAACCCACAAAGGCAAAGAGCAACAGATGAAGGTGGACAACGCCTGGCCCCCAATACTGATGCCTTAATGGGTGTAAACTATGTAAACCTGATACCGGTATTAATTACTGCCATGCAAGAGCAGCAAGGGCAGCTTGAAGGCCAACAAGCCACAATAGCCGCCCAACAAGACCAGATTGAAACACTGGTGGCTGAACTGAAGGCCATGCGCACTGCCTTGGAAAATAACCAGGGCACTGAGCAGATCATACCTGAAAATGGCACAGAAGAATCACTGATTCAAAACTACCCCAACCCATTTGATGAAAGTACCACCATTCAGTACAATGTGCCAGAAGGCACAAGCACCGCCCAGTTGGTTATTTATGACCTTGATGGCAAACAGGTACGTACGTTTACCCTGAACCCAGGCACCAAAGGTGCGGTACAGGTAGAAGCCAACAGCTTAGCCAAAGGCACCTACCTGTATACATTGGTACTTGACGGGACACCTGCCGAATCTAAAAAGATGCTTGTCACTGGCAAATAATGCCTATCTGTTAATTTTAACCCACTCAAAAGGCCCAACCTATAGTTGGGCCTTTTTTTGGCTTCAGCTATTTGCATTTATGCCAAACAGGACAGCAACAGCCATTAACCATTGTTACATATAAAGTATTATCTAATTATATATACTAACACTTTTATGTCTACTCCGGATATACCTTAATCAAATTAAATGAATAGTCACCTGCTCAGCAATCAAATATGTTCAATTTAACTGCAACAAAAAATCATGAACAGTAAAGTTATAAAGAAGCGTATACAGCTCACAACAATTGCCAAAACAAGCATTAAAAGCATTTAAAAGCCATATAGTTCCACGTGAACATAAAAATCTATAGTTATTTATTAAATACAACTCACCTTTAACAGATCATTTATGTTTAATTATACAACTCACTCATTAAACAATATGACAAAACTAATAAACCGTTGAATTGTTTGACAAAAGTTGATAAATGTTAAAACTTAACCCGTTACAGGTTGTAACATTTAATTTATTTTTAAATACTTTAGCGTTACGATTTGGCCATTTCTTAGGCGATACCCGAAAAGCCTTTAATAGAGTAGGAACATTACCAATACCAGCGTACAACCCTATGAGAAACCTATTCATAGCCTTTATTTTATTGTGCTTTGTGGCTACTGCCGCCCAGGCACAGACCTTTACCGGCGAAACATTTAATGTCAGTAATTCAGGCACCGCAGTTAATGCAGGTGTAATTACTGCCCCTAATTCTAATGATGTAAACTTTACTGTAAATGACGACCTGACCATTTCTGTAGACGGCTCAACCCCTACCATATTACTTAATGGTGGCCCTGTGCGTGTGAATAGCATCTTGGGCCCAGGCCCTGACCCCAACAATGCAGCCAACTTTTTGGTACAGCCAAGCGGCACACGCAACAACATGGGTCACCTTGAATTTGGCGACTATGGCTTTATCAATGGGTCAAGCAAATGGTTGGGCTTAGGTAGTGCCCCTGCCAGCCTGCCTGGCCCAGGAGTATACGGCCAGCGCATCCAGTGGAACAGCCACCTGGGTATTTTCAACCTGAGAGAAGTAAACACCAGCACTAAAGATTTGATTGTGCAGTGGGGCGGTACTACCAGTAACAACCGCCTGCGCTTTGAGTACGTAACTAACCCTTTTGGTGCAGCCCAAACCTTTGCTGTATTTGACAGCAATGGCGATTTTGGCATTGGCAACCAAAACCCTGGTGCCCGTTTGCATGTGGGCACAGGCTCTGGCACCAACTCACGCATCAGAATGGGTAGCCTTGAGTTTATTCAAGACGGCGGTGGCTTTACCATGCTTATGGGGGGTACATTAATACCTGACCGCAGCTTTTTTGACATAGGTACCACTGCCCGCCCCTGGGACCGCGTGGTGGCCCGTAACTTCATTGCCATTTCTGATCAAAAGTTAAAAACCAATGTGCAGCCTATTCCTTATGGTTTGAATGAGGTACTGGCCCTGAACCCTGTAACTTATAACTTCAAAGACAAAGAGGCCGACCAAAGCGCTCAGTTTGGCTTTTTGGCCCAGGAAGTGCAGCAGGTAACACCAGAGATAGTGGTTGACCCCGTCGCAGAAGGCATTGAGGGCGAAGGTGGTGAAAAACTGGCAGCTGACCCTAACGCTGCACTTGGCGTGAACTACACTGAGCTGATACCTATTTTGATTCGTGCCATCCAGGAGCAGCAACAGCAAATTGCTGAGCTACAACAAAGAGTAGGCATAAGCAGTGGTGACATACAGCCTATCAACCGCAACGGCAGTGAGCAGGTAGACCCTGACAACAACGGCCAGTCATTACTACAAAACTACCCTAACCCATTTACTGAAACCACTACCATTCAGTATGCTGTACCTGAAGAAAGCAGCACGGCCGAGCTGGTAATTTATAACCTTGACGGCACCCAAATACGCAGCATACCTTTGGCCAGAGGCACCAACGGCAGCATTGACATCAAGAGCAGCAGCCTGGCGGCCGGTGTTTACCTTTACTCTCTGGTAATTGATGGCGAAAAGACTGAAACCAAGAAAATGGTTGTAGAAACCAGATAAATAGCAATACAAATAATTGGGGCTACCTTACCCCACACCACAAAGCACCCTCAGTATACTGGGGGTGCTTTTATTTTTTACCTGCCACAACTGGCAGCAAGGTAATTATTACGACAAAAAGTGTTAATTAAAAACAACCACCTATATTCCTTCACTGTCGGGCAATCTATTTAAAATCAGGGTTAAGGCATTGGCCCTACCTCAAAAACGGCCTATTACAACTACAACAAACTATTTTTCAAGCTGTTACATAAAAGCACTGAAGGGTGTACCCCTAAACACACTCCTTCATTTCAGTTTATCATATCATCAAAATAAAACATGGAAAAAACAACCAACCTCCCAAGGATTGGCCCCAAGCATTACATCGGAAGTTTTAACTGCCTTGAGGTTTCCGAATTAGATCCGCTTGATGCTGACCAACCTATGCAACAGCTGCCACACATCAATGCCAATGCAGATGTACCCAGCCTGTTACGCCTGCTGGGCCAGTTACTACCCAGCCACGCCTCGATATTTCAAATGTCGCCAACAGCCAGTATTGCGGCTATGCGCGACATAGGCATGCTGCTCAGCTCTTTAAAACGCCACAAACAAGAGCCCACTAAGGCCCTGCCGGCCCTGAACAACCTGTTGCCGCTATTAGCCAGCAAGGCGGCTTTAATGCCCAGAAACACGGTATTTCATTATGGCCCCTGGAACCCCAGCAACCAGCGTGAAAGGTGCTTTACCACAGATTGGCAAGAAAAAGCCCTGATTGACTGCGTACGCATTACTGCCCCGCTGGTAGAGCAGGTCATCTTTATGCTATCAAGCCTTCAGGACGTGAGCCTTACCCACACTGCTTTTAGCGAAATTTGCCAGGCCGCTAACCAACATTTACAGGTACTGCCCCAGGCCATAAAAGCTACCGTAAAGCATGTAACCCCCCAGTTTTTTGCCCAAACGCTACGCCCATATTTTGAAGAGGGCATCGTAGATGGGCACGAGTATTTGGGGCCTGCCGCGGCCAATATACCAGTATGCCTCATTGACCTGATTGTGTGGCAGGCCGACTGGGTAGACCCTTACTACCGGAGTTTTCAAGAAAAAGTAGTAGCCACAGGCCTGCCAGAGTATAAAGCCATATTTGATGTGCACCGCCGGGCCCCCTCGTTGGTACAACGGCTGCAAGATGCACTTGAACCAGCTGCTGCCACCCAAGATGCATTGGCACCGCCAGCCAGGGCCATTTACCAGCTGCTGCTTACCCTTTTACAGTTTAGGGGGGTACACCACAAAATTGCTCAGGCTGCCTATACTGAAGAGCTGCGGCTGTATGAAATGGGCAGCGGTGGTGCCCCGGTGCAACTGGTACGCCACATTATGCAGCTCACAAAAAAGCACTATTACCTTACCAAAGAACAATTACAAACAAACCACACTACTAATTAAAACCCCATGGAAGCACAAGATCAAAAAGTGCAGCAACTGCGCCAGGCGCTGTTGGCTGCCAATATGGATACCCTTTGGCTACTGCCTGAAACTACGGCCAACGAGCCCAACACCAAAGAGCAGGCGTGGTTGTGGGCGTGGAATACCTTTTACCCATTGTTAGAGCAAGCCCTTGAGGCTGTGCCAGTGGGCAGCAAAGCAGCCTTCAGGCGGTCATTGCCCCTTAGAAACCCCGGACTTACCGACCGCCTGGCTACTACGCAAACCTTAATTTCCGGCATACAAATGCTATTGCCAGGAGAGGTGGGCCCCGTGCATCGCCACACCGTGCGCGCTGCCCGGTTTATTATTTCAGGCAAAGGCGCCTATACCGTGGTTGACCCCTACCAGTATGATATGCTGCCGGGCGATCTGGTCATTACCCCTTCAATGATATACCACACCCATGGCCATACCGGCAGTGGGCCCGTAATTTGGTTTGATACGTTAGATTTCCCCTTTCTGGCAGCCAACAGGGTTGCTTTTCATGATGACCACCCCCAGGAGGGCTCACTAACATTTATTGACAACAGTGCCGAGGCCAGTAGCCGCTTTGGTAGTGCCGCCATGCTGGCCCCTACCCACCTGCCTGCTGAGGGCGACACACCCCTGGTTATTTACCCCTGGCATACAGCACGGCCCGCATTAGAAAAACTACTGGCCACCACCTGCCATGATTATGAGGGTGCTTTGTTAGAGTACATTAACCCGGCCACCGGCACCCACGTGCTGCCTACCATGGCCTGTTACCTGCGCGGGTTGCCTGCTGGCTTTAGCACCAAAGCACGCAGGCGCACCTGCGGCAGCGTGCAGCTGGTGGTTGAAGGGCAGGGCGAAACCATTATTAACGGCAAGCGCTTTGCCTGGCAAAAAAACGACATACTGGCCATACCTGGCTGGGCCTGGGTAGAACACAGGGCACTGGGTAACCAAAATGTGGTGCTGTATGAAGTAAATGACCTGCCTATGCAAAAGCCATTTGGCTTTTACCGCGAAGAGCAATACACCCAAAATAATGGCCACCAAAAAATAATAACCCCGTAAAACATGGCTATTGAACCTTACAACGCAATTGGCTTAATACCAGTAGTGCGAGGCATTACTAAACGAGCCGACATACAAGCCAACCTTGACCATATTGCCAGCATTTGCAAGCCTGCCCACTGGCTGGCAGGTATTGACTACCCCATCAAGTTAATTACCATACCAGAAGGGGCCCTGCAAGGGTTTAATCATAAATCTCATCAGTAAACCCTTGCAGGGCCCCTTCTGGTATTGACTACC
>CAZXTW010000427.1:0-5904 GCA_964643525.1 uncultured Roseivirgaceae bacterium | reverse complement strand
CTCATTACCCTGGGTAATTTGCCTTATAGTAGGTGCTTTACCCAATACAATAGGCCTGTTCAAGTCGGCCACCCAAAAATACAGACATGAGGCCTCTGTAGTATTCTCAATATTTTTTGGTGTGTAAAAACTCAGGTAATAGGGGTCAAACACAGGGTCACTATCAACTACGTACATGGCTTTTAGCCGCTTATTATGATCAACTCCTTGAAACAAGGCTTCTAATGACGTGCCTTGTATATTGTTAGTAAACGCGCCAACACCATTGTATTGCATTTGTAATGTAATACGTGTATGTGTGGTTACAGTGTTACTGCAACCAGCAAAGCCAAATTGTAAGGCCACACAAAAAAGCAATACCAGGTAAAAGGTGTTTTTATGCATAAATAACAGTTAGTGTTTTGCTGTTATGGAACAAGTATACAGATTTCAATTCAATAATTACAGTATATAGCCTTAATAGTGCTATAATGGGCGTTTTTAACTTTTGCTGCCATTAATCATTTTTAATATCCGTTTATCAATGGCTACTTTTTAATCAATAATATAGCCCCCTAATATTGTTTTATAAATTTATAGTCGCTCACCTGTTTATAACGTATTCATTGGCTGTTTTATATCCTGTTTGGGGTAAATATTCGCATGTCATACGTTACTATTCTTAAAATCTATAGGTCTTTCTGCTACCTGGGTAGTAGGCAAATGCGCGCCGTAGCTTCTAAATAAGCTAAAATACAGGCCTGTTTAGCTTGCCCCTATCAATAGCACTGGTTGTTAATGGCTCATTAACATAAGCGCACAATATGTTGCGCACTGGCATTGTATTGTCTTTTGTTTAACCTTAAATAATACAGTAATGAAAACTAAAAAGTTAAGCCTTGAATCACTTCAGGTAAAAAGTTTTACCACCTTGAAAGAAGATACCGCAAAGGGCGGTGTAAGGTACAGTTATTATAGTGATTGTGAGCCTATTACGGTTTGCTTTACTAATTGGCCGTGCGAAACACGTTACGAGCCAGAGTGCCACTAACCTGAAGGCAATGCCACCCAGCTACTGGGTGGCTATTTTCTTAATTTAAATACCCTGTTAGTCAAGGCTAACACGGTTGCCTTTTACCCAAACCAGGTAATAGGTAAGTGCCTCTTCTGCTTTGGCGGCTGCTATACTTTCAGCAGCCCTGTCACGGTGGTATAGGCTGTTGGCAATAGGCACCGTGGGCTTTACCTTCAGGTAATGCCATAACTGCCCATTGGCATCGGTATGGCTGGCCAGCAGGGTTGCTGGGGTAGCCTGGTTAGTTTGCCCCACAGGCTTATACATTGATTGGGTAGCCTGGTAAGGGCTAAGGTTTTTTGCCGCTTGCCTGGCAGTGCTGCTGTGCGGCCTTATGTTGGCAGCAGGGTGCCTGGCTTTGAAGTAAAGTACCGTATTGGGCTGTAAAGTGGCTGCCTGTGCGCTGGCAGGCTTGGTAATACTGGCCAGGGCATAATCAACAATGGCGTATTTGGCTGTAAGCCGCAGCTTGTAGTTGGCGCCACCGCCCACTGAGTTGTATTGCCTGAAATACACATTATGGTCACCACAACATGCAGGCCGGTATACCAGCAACTCATTAACCACACCATTGCTGCCACGCTGTAGTTGTGCCACGGTGCCGTTTACTTTTAGCGCCAACTGGTAGCGGGCACCCGTGTTGATGTAAAACTCATGGTAGGTTTGCTCAGTCATTGAGGGCATGTAGTGGTTTACAATATCTGGTAGGCCATCACCATTAAAATCAAGTACTTTAATGTTTCCAGGTGTTGCCGGCTGCGGAGCCAGGTAATGGTGTTCGCCACCATATTCATCTTCAGCCGTGCTTGCTATGTATTGGTTAATGGGTTGGCCTGCTTTAACCAGCGAGTCAAGCAATTGTTGCTTTTGAACTGTAGTAGCCAGGTCATGCTTTTGCCAGCAAAATGGGGCTTGGGCAAATGCAGCTACATAGGCATGCCCAAAGTAATCGGGGCAGGGCAATTGGCCAGCCTGGTTGTTTTGGCCAGTTACACCTACAGCATAAAAGCTAAAAATAAGCAGGCAACCAGCTAAATAAGCCTTGTGCACCAATTGATAAATCATGCGGTGTAGCGTTTTAAAGCGTTAGCAATAAATTACCTTTTTAGATAACGTAAGGTGGTTAATAATATGCACCTCACCAAAAGTTTAGGGGTTTGTTAAGCAGGTTTGTCAGCGCTTTACCCGGCTTAAAACAATACGGCACCCAGGGTGTTGTTGTACTTTCTGCCGGTGCGGCTGCGTCATTCCTTACTCTGCCAGTTGTAAAAGTATTTGGTTGTTGCTGGCTTTTTTTACCTTAAAGGGCCAGTAGTACCTGGTTTTGGCTTTGCCAACGCGGTAATCGTAATACTCGGTAAGCCAAATTGAAAGTGTTTTGCTCTTATCATCTATCTCAAAAGCCCCAGAGCCTCCGTCATCTTCCACCCAGTCGTCGCTGGTGGCTTCCCAGCCCTGGTCAGGGTTGCTCCAATAAATAGAGTTGTCGCGGTAAAAGCTTAAGGTGTAATAATATGAAAGGGTAGGGTCGTCATTATTAGTAATGAGCATATACTGCTCGTCTTTTGTGTTAACCAAATACCAGGTGCGGTCATTGGGTATGCACAAAGTTTTGGTCAGTGCCGGGGCATCTCTGGCCAGCATTTCAAGTAAGTTAAGCAGTTGGCTTTTAAACCCCTCAAGGGGCCCGTCCGCTGGCAGTGCAGTAGTGCTGACAGAAAAGTAAATGCTGCTCATGGGCAAATTGACAAACCTGGCATGGGTTGTTTCAAGCTTTAGCGTAAAGGTGCATGCTCCATTGCCTTGTTCCCGCCACTGGTGGGTTGTTTTGCCAGCATCACCTACTTCTTGCAGGGTGCTGTCATAATTAAGCAGCAGTAGCTGGTGGTCACGTGCCAGGGGTACAATACGTTCGTCAAGCCACCGTTGTACCTTACGCATTGCCACGCTGGCCTGGTTGTGCCACAATAGGGCATCGTTAAACTCCTCTTCAAAATCAACATATTCACCGAATGATTCTGAGGTAACAATCCGAAAGTAAGGACTGGTTAACTGTACAGACCCATGGGTGCTGGCCATACCCCCAAATGCAGGGGCTACAAGAAAGATGCAGATGATTAACAGGGCTGGTTGGTGCCAGAACAATTGGGTGTTGCTCATAAAACAATGCCAAAGTATACTGCAAAGTAAACAATAAAACGGGGCTGTGCCCAACTACAAATTAGTTAAACTACAGCCCTTGATTAAAATTGCGCAGGTGTGCTACTTATGCAGGCTCATTGGCCTTCATAAACACCAGGTCTTTATCTGTTACGTACTCGTAGCTGGGGCCAGCTACTACCCCCTCTTGCCCTTGTAGGGGGGTGTTGAGCAAATCTTGTGCCCTTAGCCGCAATGAATACATTAAGGCAATGGCTTCGTCAATAAACTCGGGTTTGCCATTAAATGTAATGTGCAGGGCGTTAAGCAAGCTGCTGTAGGCATAGTTAAACAGCTTTAAACGGTTAAATGCTTCTGGGTCGTTCTGGTATTTAGCCAGGCTGGGGTTGGGGTCCATATTAAACACACCGGCGGGGTCAAAAGCTACCACCTCACCAGAGTACGAAAAGCCTTCGGCCACCCCTGTGTCTTCAATAAGCCGCCGCCCCTCAACAATGGCTGCAAATGAATAGTAGTGGGCCAGCCCATCGCCCCCATCAAGTGGGCTGCTGGTGGTGCCTTCACCCTGTTCAATAATGGTATTGATGGCTTTTTCGGCGCTGGCCAGGTCTGTTACCTTAGATATTTCGCCCGGCCCAAAAATGCGGGTTACCTGCTCGCTGGGGTCGCCCGTAAAAATGGTTTTACCCCTGCGGTTAGCAAACTTCTCAAAGCGCTTCAGTTTGCGCAGTATATCCATATAAAACTCACCAATGGTTTTAGAGTCTTCCATATCAACCGGCAGGTCATCATCATTATCAGGGTCAGGAAACTCAATGGGGTTTTCGGGTTCTTCAATGCGCAGAAATACATCACGCACCAGCTCTATCGAGAACTTCTCCAGGGGCACAATCAGCTTGTCGCCATCTTCTTCAGTACCAATGCCCATTGGCAGCGGCCCGGGGTATTCTGGTATAAAGCGCTCTTTGTTAATGGCAGGGCGGCCGCCAATGGCATTCAGTATATTGGCTGCCAATGACATGTGAATCATTTCTTCAATAGCCACCTCGCGCAGTATATTGGCAATGGGTTGATTGGTTTCGCCTTTCAGGGTGTAAAAGGCCGTGAGGTAAGGGGGTATGGTGCTATGTTCTAACTCAATGGCACTTTGCAGGGCGCGCCGCAGGCCAAACAGGTTTCTTATTTTTTTATATCTGATCCGTATCATGTGATTAATAATCGTTACTGTTCAAATGTAATTATTCAAAAAGGGGCAGGCCGTCGGGCCCTTCAGTATCCAGCCACTCAAGTATTGCCTGCAGCTTATCGCGCGAGAGGTCTCTGGTAACCGGCATATAGCCCGGGCTGCTTACTGGTAAGGCAAAAGAAAACCTCAACAGCTGGCGGCGTTCGGCCACTTCGTTGTAATCGGCCAGGTTAATCAAGCGCCTCGACATAAGCGGAAACAGGTTGGCATATAAGGTAAATATGGGCTCAATATCTTTTACCCAGGTAGGTTTACCTTCTACCTTAAAGCTGTTATAAATCCGCACACTTACAAAATTATAAGGGTTTACACCCAATAATGGGGTAGGGGGTGCGGGTGGGGCAAAGGTTACCGGCGGCACATTGTCAAGCTGGTAAAACACAGCATACACCTGCCCATCAATATATCCCCGTGGGTTACCGGGGTCGGTGCCTTTTAAAGTGGCAGTAGCAACACCGTTTTGGTCGGTAACCACACTGGCTTCAAATGTAAGGGCCGATTCTGGTACGCCTGTAGGTGGGTTGCCTGGCCCTGCGCCCTGCCCAATAATGGCCAGCACAAAGTTTTGTTGGCTCAGCCTAATGGTGGCATTAGGCAAGGGCTTGCCATACCTGCTGGCATAAAAGGTAATGGTATCAGTCTGGTCGGGGTTTAGGCGTGAAACAAACTGATCTGCCCGTACATACTGGCCGTCAGGGCTTTCTTCAACCAGCGGGGTAAGGGTACCATCGGCTTGCTTTTGGGCAATTACCAGTGGGTTATCTTCCAGGCTGGCCAATGTGGCCTTGCTTAGTTTACCGTGGGCAGGCACAGTGGCCACACCGGCATAGTTGTCAATAAAACCTGGCAGCTGGTAGGGTATTTCGCCCAACTCGGTAAGGGTGCCATCAGCTGTTTTTACCGCCAGGGCCAGGGTGCCATAGTCAGAAATATTGCCGCAAACCTCGTCATCCTGTAAACCGTTGCCCAGGTCAATGGTTACCTTGCCCAGCTCCTGGTCTACAATAGCCTGCGAAAACCAGATATTGTTTACAGGAAAGTAAATGAGAGACTCTGGGGTAATGGCCACTTCAGGGGTGAACTGCCTGCCTAGTAAAAAACGGTCGGGCTCGCCAGCAAAAGCCGGGCCTATTGTACCGTTTATGCGGCCAAATGCAAAGTCGGGCGCATTAAAATCACTGTTGTAGCCATCAATATTGAACTTGATAGATAGCTTTTCGCAGGCTTTGTGGTAAAGCTCACGTAAGTAGCGCGACCGCCGCAGTACCCTTTCGTTCCATTTCAGGTTAGTCAAAACAGAATGATAAAATACTGACAAGCGCTGCAATAATACGCCTTCGCGGGCGCGAATCCAGGTATCTGCCAGGGGCGATACGGCATAATCGCCAGCAAGTACTTCATTATCTTCGTCAATGATTCGAACAGTTAACGCCCAAATTTGGGT
>CAZXTW010000426.1:0-5913 GCA_964643525.1 uncultured Roseivirgaceae bacterium | reverse complement strand
GCAGTGGGTAACCAGCCTGTTACCACTATTGAAGGGCTGTCAGAACAGGGCACCCACCCTGTGCAACAGGCCTGGTTAGAGCATGATGTGCCCCAGTGCGGCTACTGCCAGGCGGGGCAAATCATGAGTGCCTCGGCCCTGTTGAAGGCCAACCCGGCCCCCACCGATGAAGAGATTGAAGCCTCTATGAACGGTAATATTTGCCGCTGTGGCACCTACACCAGAATTAAGAAGGCAATTAAAACGGCAAGTACTAACATTCAAAACGCATGACACCCACAGAAGAAACTAAATACCAGGTGGGCAGGCGCTCATTTTTGAAAACTTCTGCCCTGGTGGGTGGTGGCCTGATGCTGAATTTCAGCTGGATGGTATCGTGCACCAACAAGCGGGAGGAAGTACTTGACCTGGAACCTGCCCAACCCAATGAATGGTTTGAGCTGAACGGCTTTATTAAGATTGGCGACAACGGCACCATTACTATTGCCAGCCCCAACCCTGAAATTGGGCAGAACGTGAAAACCTCTATGCCCATGATTGTGGCTGAAGAGCTGGATGCTGACTGGAGCAAGGTAATTGTAGAGCAGGCCCCCCTGAATACTGAACTGTATACGCGGCAGCTGGCTGGCGGCAGCCAGAGCATCCGCCAGGGGTGGGAGGCACTGCGCATGACCGGGGCCACGGCCCGCCGCCTGTTGATAGAAGCCGCCGCCAAAACGTGGCAGGTACCCGCCGCTGAAATTACTACTGATGCGGGCATGCTGTACCACAAGGCCAGTGGCAAAAAAGCCCATTATGGCGAGGTGGCCGCAGCCGCAGTTGACATACCCGTGCCTGAAGATGTGGCTGTAAAGCCCAACACCGACTTTAAGATTATTGGCACCAGCCGCAGTAATGTAGACGGCAGAAAGATTGTAACCGGGCAGCCCCTGTTTGGCCTGGATTATAAACAGGAGGGCATGCTGATTGCCATGATAGCCCACCCACCAGCCTTTGGCCTGAAGCTGAAAAGCGTAGACGACAGCGGTGCCAAAGGCATGCCAGGTATAAAAGATGTGTTTACTATTAAGGCCTACCCCGATGATTATGACCGGCAATGGTGCGATACCGATGCCTTTTCTGACCTGGTAGTAGTGGTAGGCAACAGCACCTGGGAGGTGATGAATGCCAAAAAGGCCCTGCGTATTGAGTGGGAAGAGTTTGAGGCCCACGAAATAAGTGTGGCTGGCTTCCGTGGTGGTGCACAAAAGGTAACCGTACCTGGTGGCCTTGAAAATACCAGCCAGCATGCCGAGTGGCTTGCTAAGAATGGTAAGAAACCTGGCAATGAAGAGCGCAAAGACGGCGACCCCGATGCGGCATTTAAGCAGGCGGCCAAAATTGTAGAAAGTACCTACACGGCGCCCTTTCTGGCACACAATACCATGGAGCCACTGAACTTTTTTGCCAACGTAACGGCCGATAAGGCCGAGCTGGTAGGGCCCATACAAACGCCAGAGTATATGGAGAAGAGCGTTTCGGCCATATTAGACCTGCCACTTGAAAAGATTGATATACAAATGACCCGCCAGGGGGGTGGCTTTGGCCGCAGGCTGTATGGCCACTTTCTGGTAGAGGCAGCCGTGATTTCAAAGCAGGTACAGGCACCCATTAAGCTGGTGTATACCCGTGAAGACGATATGAGCTTTGGCACTTACCGCCCCGCTTACCATGCGGTGTACCGTGCCGCCCTTGATGAAAACAATAACCTGATTGGCTTTCATGTAAAGGCTGGTGGCATACCTGAAAGCCCGCTGTTTGCCAACAGGTTTCCGGCTGGTGCGGTAGATAACTACCTGGCTGAATCATGGGCGCAGCCCAGTAATATTTCGGTGGGTGCCTGGCGTGCCCCACGCTCTAATTTTATTGCCGGGGCCGAGCAGGCTTTTTTAGATGAGGTGGCTGAGGCAGCAGGCAAAGACCCGATTGATTTCAGGCTGGAACTGCTTGACCGTGCCGCCAAAAACCCGGTGGGCGAGCGTAATGATTACGAGGCTGAACGTTATGCCGAGGTGCTGAAGCTGGTGCGCGAAAAATCGAACTGGGCAGAAACCGGCAGCGGGCAGCACCGTGGCGTATCAGCCTATTACTGCCACAACAGCTATGTAGCCCAGGTGCTTGATGTAGCCATGAAAAGTGGCAAGCCTGTGGTTGAGCGCGTGTGCTGTGCGGTTGACTGCGGCATTGTGGTGAACCCCATAGCAGCAGCCAATATGATGGAGGGCGGTTGTGTTGATGGCATTGGCCACGCTATGTACAGTGCGCTAACCTTTAGAGATGGTGCCCCTGAGCAAACCAACTTTGACAAGTACCGCCTTATCAGGCACAGCGAGGCGCCCAAAGCCATTGATGTGCACTTTGTTGACAATGGCATTGACCCCACTGGCCTGGGCGAACCGCCCTTTCCGCCAATTATTGGGGCCTTGGCCAACGCCTTGTACAAGGCCACTGGCAAGCGCTATTACCACCAGCCCTTCTTTGCCAACAGCTTTAGCCTGGGCTAGGGTACCAGATAACTTTGACTTACAAACTACCAAAAGGGCCAGCAATGGCCCTTTTTTTATTGGGCTGTTGCAGCTTCAAAGCAGCTGAACACAGCAGCGTAAAAGCTGTTGAAATCAAACAGCGGCACAAAGCCACTCATAAAGGTAATTACCATATTTTTAGAAGGGATAATGAGTATGCGCTGGCCGCCAAAGCCGTTTTCAAAGTAGGCATCTTTGGGCACTGACGGCAGCCTGCCAGAGGCATTGAGCCACATTTGAGACCCATACCTGCCCCCCGAGGCTGGTGCCGGGGCCACACTGCGCGCCACCCAGCCCGGCGGTAGCACCTGCTGGCCAAACCACTGCCCATTGTTAAGGTATAGCAGCCCAAACCTGGTCCAGTCGCGGGCGGTGGCCCACCCATACGAGCTTAACACGTAATTGCCTGCTGCGTCAGTCTCTACCATTGCTGAGGGCATATTGATTGCAGCAAACAGGCTATCGTGCAGCAGGCTGCGGTAGGCTGCATGGCTACCAGCCTGCTGGCGCAGCAGGCCAGAAAGTATGTTGGTGGTGCCAGAGGCGTAGTACCATACCTGGTTGGGCGCCACTGTTGCAGGCTGTTGCCGGGCATAGGCTGGCATATCAGCCACTAAATACAGCATGCGCGTTACCTCAGAAAGGGTAAAATAACTCTCTGACCAATGCAGCCCGCTGCTCATTTGCAGCAGGTTATTGATGGTAATGTGTTGGCGGCCATCATTTTGCCAGGCCGCCAGGCCGGTTGGCTGGTCAATATCAACTACACCTTGCCCGGTTAGTATACCGTACAGGGCGTTGCTCATGGTTTTGGTCATTGACCAGCCCAGCAGGCGGGTGTTGGGGTTAATGCCTGCCTGGTACCCTTCAGCCACCAGCTGGTTGTTTTGGGCTACTACTATGGCATGTATGCCTGGGGTGGCCTGCAGCACACTGTCTAATAGCTGGCTAAGGCGGGGCTGGTTAATGCCTGGCGGCAGGCTTTGGGGCAGCTGGTTGCCCTGGGGCCAGGGCAGGGTATCAAGCTGGGGGTTGGCGGGGGTAGGGTCGGCTGCCTCGGCCACAGCTTTTGCCGCTGCTGGCGGCAGGTGGGTACCCACTACGCAGCCGCAATGGGTGCCACTGCCACTGTAATAGCGGGCCTGCTGCTGCGCCAGGCGCAGGCCAAACAGGGGCAGGTAAGCCCGTACCTGTTTGGCTTCATGGTCAACATCGTAGTGCGCCAGGCTAACAATAGGCATTTTCAATGCTCGCTTTACATTGGCCTGAGCCATGTCAGAAAGAAAAGTGTGCGAACACACATACTTGGCCGCATAGCCTGTGGGTATGAGCAGCCATGGCCGTACATTGCCTGCTGCTATGGCCAGCAGGGCCAATACAATGATATTCTTTGCCCAGCGCTTGGTTGTCATACAACAAATATAGCAGCATTTAGCTTAGTTGGTTGGGGCATAATACAAGCGGGCCTGCTGGATAAATAGCTGGGGCGTAAAGCCCAGGTTTTCTTTAAATGCCCGGCAGTAATGGGCCTTATCAAAAAAGCCAAAGCTGCTGGCAGTTGCACTCAGCCCTTTTTCCTGTAGCATAGGCATCGAGTGGCTAATGCGTATCCATAACTGGGCCCGCCTGAATGTTGACCCGGTCTGCTCTTTAAAAAAATGCAAAAACCTGCTGGTAGAGAGGTGGGCCTTATCAGCACATTCATCTGCAGGCACCCAGCGGTCTCTGTTATTGTGCAAGTGGTCAAACACGTTTACAATCCTGTCGTCAAGCGTTTGGGCAAATCCGGCACATTCGGCGGTAAGTATGTCATTTACCATTGCAGTTAACCGGTGGGTATCAAACTGCCCATCCAGGTGTTGGCGGGTAGCCGTGGCCAGGCGTTTTGAAAACTCATTGCTGAAATGGTGAATGGGCGCGGCAGCAATAGAGTTGAAGTACAACCCAAACTCTGAGTTGGGGTTAATTGAAAGATGCAAATGGTTGCCGGTAGCCTCGATAAAATGAGGCACATTGGGCTTTATTATAATGGCATCAGGCACAGGTGTTTTGGTGTTGGGGTTGCACAAAAATACGTTGCCGTTAACAGTAGTTGTAATTTGTATGGCGTAATGCTTGTGAGGTTTGTTGTCAAAAAACGGGCCTACCACCAGGCCCCAGTCTCTGTTAATATAAATTTCTAGTTTCATATAAATGATTAATGCAGAAAATCGTGACTCATTACACTACGCTGGGTACTTGGCCAGGTAGTGCTGTATACAGGCAGTTGATAAATGTTTGACTGCTATTTGCAATTCATGTAAAGGGTTTGTAAAATTATTTTGTTATGCTTAACATGTAGTGACGCTTTACGCGGCTACAAATTGCAAACAATTCAAACAAAATCAATAAACAACATGGCAGTACCCAACCCCCCCGGCATTGAGCAAATGATTAACTACCCCCAGTTTGAAACGGTTGAGCAGCACAGGCATTACCTGAAGCAAATGCTGGCCGGTGCTTACCGCATATTTGGCCAGTTTGGCTTTTCTGAAGGGGTGGCCGGCCACATTACCTGCCGCGACCCTCAGTATACAGACTGCTTTTGGGTAAACCCCTTTGGTGTGTCATTTAACCAGATGAAAATGACCGACCTGATTCTGGTCAATGAAGCAGGCGAGATTGTGGCCGGCAAGCACAAATTCCTCAACAAGGCGGCTTTTGCCATCCACTCGGCCATTCACAAAGCGCGGCCCGATGTGGTTGCTGCTGCCCACTCGCATACCATCTACGGCAAAACCTGGTCGGCCTTTGGGCAAAAGCTAGACCCACTGACGCAAGACTCGTGCATTTTTTATGAAGACCACGGCGTGTTTAATGACTACACCGGTGTGGTGGGCGAGCAAAGCGAGGGCGAGCGCATTGGCCAGGCCCTGGGCAATATGAAGGCCGTTATTTTACAAAACCATGGCTTGCTAACGGTAGGCCACAGCATTGAAGAGTGCATTTTTTGGTTTACCACCATGGAGCGCACCTGCCAATCGCAGTTATTGGCCACTGCCACCGGTAAAGAGCCCATTAAAATTAGCCATGAGGTAGCGCTGAAAACGCGTAATTACGAAATTGGCTTTCCGCTGGCGGGCTATTTTAGCTTTCAGCCCATGTGGCAGGATGTGGTGAAAAAACAGCCAGACTTTATGGATATTGCCGCTCCCGAGCCCGCCCTTGAGCTGTCTGTGGCTTGAGGTTTTAAGGGCTTTAACCTTCGGTAATGCGGATAACTGATTGGTTGCCAGCACGGTTTGTGCTGGCTTTCTTATTTGCGGCACTGCTGCTGCAAGCTGGCAGGGGTGTGCTGGGGTTGGCTGTA
>CAZXTW010000425.1:0-5913 GCA_964643525.1 uncultured Roseivirgaceae bacterium | reverse complement strand
CCAATGCACCCTGTATGGTATAACAATTATCAGCCCCAAACCACCAGGGGTAATCAGGTAACCCGGCAGAGTAACCCGCCCCTACACCAGGCACGTTGCGCCACAACCAATCGGTATTATACTTTACCCATTGATAAGCAACAGCCAAATTCTGGTCTGGAATGTTAATAGCTGATGCGCTGGCTATCTCATTGTACCGCGTAATTTTCTCTTTCAATAAAGATTGGTATGATTCTTTTAACCTAAAATACGTTTCAACGGCATATGCTTTGCTTGTTGATGAGCCCGCAATAAAAAACGGAAGAACTATACTTTCTCCGGCCTTAACGGTAAAACTACCCTCCCACAGGCCGTTCACCCCCAACCCCTTTTGAGTATTTGCACAGCCAATGGCCCCTTCACGAGGGTTTTGGGGCTGTAATAATGAGCCCATGATGGCAAACCACTCATTTAACCCATCTTTGGCTATAAAAAATTGGTTTTTATCATCCCAGCTAATTACATCCTGTCCGTCTCTCAAAGAGAGGCTATCGGCCAGCCATACAGGTAACAAATCAAACATGGCAGTGAGCGAGAAATTCAGCTCATTAGTTGTTTGGCCTGTGTTTTCAATCACATATTCTACAATAAGCCCTTCAAAACCATCTGGTACAAACTGAAACTGCTCTACCTTTAACTGCTGTTCAGGCACATTGTATATATGCTTGTTGCCAAAGGCGTAATTCACAAACTGATCAGCCTTATTGAGGCAAGCCGGTTCAGCTACATTATCAGAGGTAATTTGGGCTGCAAAGCCATCCATTAATTTAATAGGGTGGGCCCAGATACCTCCCATCTCTCCGGGTTGGTGCCAGCCTATCTCTTGAAAGCTGCCATTTTGTTGACCTATCATGTAAACACGATCGCCAGCAGTAACATAAGGCGTATTTATGTACTGTTCATTGCCTGCTATACCTTGCTCTTGAACCGCAAGTTTGGTTAGGGGTATTAGCGTATGGGCAAGTTCCTGGTCATGATTGCCACATGCTGATAAAACTACTGCAATAAATAAGGCTATGCAGCCTCGCTTACAACCAGTCATGGCCTGTACATTTAGGTTATTGATCATCTCTCTTTTCAATTGACTCATAGAAACACTCTACAACCATTGGCAGTAATCATAGAGGCTTTTACACATTTTCATAAATATACAGTTCTGAACACATCGGTAAAAGCACTTGGTCAGGAAACCATCCATGGCTTTAAACATTCTATAAACCTGTCTCTATAGGTTTTTCCTATGGGTATATTCTTACCTGCAACCACTACATGGCACTTATCAAAATGGGTAACATGTTCCATATTAACCAAAAACGAACGGTGCACCCTAAAAAAACGGTGTGGCAATTGCCTTAGCTGGTTTTGCACCGCAAACAAATTGTAGCTCTGCACATACTGTTTTTCTATGGTATGAAACACAGTATAACTGCCGTCAGCTTCAATATACATCAGGTCACACAGCTTTATTCTGGTAAATAAACCGTTAGCTTTCAAAAACAGCTTATCATTAATTGGGGTTTGAGGTTGGTCACCAACCACTGGTTTACTTCTCATAGTTTATAGTTAAGGTTGTTATGATGCTGCAAAAGCAAACACCTCTTTTCTTTTAGAGTACATACAACTACTTTAACACAAAAAATTATCAGGCTCACACATATAAATGGATCGTTAATGACGCACCAAATAGCTTTGTGGTAAAATAAGCTATATCATTATGCCTTCATTTAATGCAAATAATATCCTACAGTTGTTGCGCCTTGCCTGTGACCAGGCAGGTGCCCCGTTAAACAGGCACGGGCTCAAAGAGGTAAGCCTGGCCATATGCTCTGCATCTACCGGCTTACACCTAAGCCAGCGGTACCTAGACGAGTATGTTTACAAACAGGCCATTGCAAAACAACACAAACAACAACCCGTTAAGCTTAATGGCGCTTATATAGATGCTTTGGCACGCTTTGTTGGCTTTACTAACTACCACCATTTTGCAGTTTCAACGCAAAAAAGTGCTGTGCAACAGGCACCTAACCCACCCAGGGCCCTCAACAGGTTGCCTGGCCCTACCCTTTGGCAAATTGATTTTTATGAAAAACATATGCTCATACTTTATGAGTTAATGATTAGTCAGTGCGCTTCAATCGTAATAAAACATAAGCACTTAAACCTGGCCGTACGTTTTATACGGCACCTGATCTATTTTTTCAAACATTCGTTTACCCACATTATTTGGCTCAATGGTGAGCGCCCACCCCAGCACGAGTTACAATTTGATGCCGAGTTAAATCATAACCTAAAGCTGCCCAACCCACAACCCAACCATGCTACTGATACACAATACCAGTCAATGCTGCAGTTGCTCAATAGCCTTCAAGGCACAAAGCTTCTGGTAATTGAGTCAATACAATCTGCCCAGCAAAGTGAATATTGTAGCCAACTCATGAAACAACTAAACACATGGCAGCTGGTAACTTGCACCAATTACGATATTCACGGTGCCATGGCCTACAGCATTGATCACGCTTAATATCATTTTAGATAGCTTAGTGGCTTTTTTCAACCCTGCCCACGCAAAATCACTGCATTACTACTATTTATGGGTATACAATTCACTAATTAGCGCCATCCTGTAGCACACAGTAATTACATACTTTTAATAAAAATTTCTCATAAAAACCTATGAGGCTTGACCCAATGAGGCAAAACAAAAATTATTCACCCAAAACATTACGTTATAATTACATCGTGGCATGCCAAATAAAACCGTCTATACACCTTACAAGCCTTGGGTACTGTAACCAGAACCTGGGGTTTGCTTCTTCAAAACCTATAGGTTGTAAATCACACAGCCATGGGTTAAAAAAAGCCAACCATCAGTACTTGTAGCAAAACAACATTAAACAGTAAATAAAAAGATGCCTTTACAGTTCACACTTATTAAAAGCTCGCTTACGAAGTCTGCCAACCAATACGTAGCAAAAAGCAAAAGCAGTAAAATCTTAAAGATTGACGACCTGATTAACGCTACCACCTACCAACAGTCTGGGCCTACACCCATTGAGGTTAAAAAAGTATTGAATCACTTAGAACACCTTATTATGCAGCATTTAAAAAGCGGGGCTACAATTGAGTTGCCACATTGCAGAATATACCCTGTAGTAAGTGGTGTGTTTAATGGCCTTAACGACCAGTACGACCCGCAACGCCATACAATCAAGCTTAGAGTGCAGCCAAGCCATACCCTGAAGCAAGTAACCAGTGAAATTACAGCAGTAAAAACCGAAAAAAGTATGCGTAAGCCTCAACCACTTTTTATACACAGGCCCAACCAGCTAGATGAATCTACACTACTTGCGCCCAATCATATTTACCAATTATCGGGCAAGCTGCTTAAGTTTAATGTGGCTGATAACCGGCAGGGAATATTTATGCTACCCGTAAAAAAACCAGATACGGCATATAGGCTTAGTAATTATGGTCAAATACGGTCAACCACTGTGGCTTTTTTAATACCTACACACCTACCCAGTGGCAAATACCAATTAGAGGTACGCGCCCAACTACCCAAACATAAACATATAACCAGAGGTATGCTTGCTGCTACCTTAGGGGTTCAAAGTGGCACTAGCTAACCGCTTCAATACCAAAACCGGCTTCCTTAGCGGCAAGTGCTGCCCCAATAATACCAGCATTATTCAGGTTTTGTGCAGGCACCATACGCGTTTTAATTGTTAGGGCATGCGCATAACTATCATACTTTTTACTTATGCCCCCACCTAAAACAAAAAGGTCTGGCCAAAAAAGAGCCTCCAGGTAGTTCAGGTACTCACTAAAGCGCCTGGCCCATGCCTCTATCTTAATCCCTTCATTCTTGCGGGCGGCATTAGAGGCAAACTTTTCAGCAGAGTCGCCTCGCATTTTTAAATGCCCCAACTCAGTATTGGGCAACAGCTGGTTATTGGTAAAAATTGCTGTGCCAATACCTGTACCTGCTGCCACGACAATAACCACACCATCATTTCCTTTGCCCGCACCAAAGGCCATTTCACAATAGCCGGCAGCATCTACATCATTTATTAAGTGTATTGGGCAGCCCACACGCTCACTCATATAGGTGGTAGCGCTAATACCAATCCATGAGTTATCAATATTGGCCGCAGTCATCACAGTTTCATTTTTTATAGCAGCAGGGAAACCGCATCCAATAGGGCCATCCCAATTAAACTGTTGCACCAACTCTTTAATGGTGCCAATCACGGCATCTGGTGTTGCAGGCTGGGGGGTGGGTATTCGTACACGTTCTGCCAATAAAGTGCCTGTTTCAACATTTACCGGTGCCCCCTTGATACCGGTACCGCCTATATCAATTCCTAGTAACTGCATGTAAAACAATACATTGGTTAATAAATTATTAACCAAAGGTAAAGAGCATATAAAAAACTCACAAACTATCTAACCATGATGCTTGACGATTAACCTGTCAATGATCAATAAGTGGGTAAATAAAAAATAAGATCAATCTGGAGGGTAATTATGGCCATCAATAAAAAATAATTTAACTTTTTTAAAAAATTTAAATTACTACCGTTGTTTAGTTTTAGCTTCCTTAAGCTCTACAGGGCTTCAATAATACGCAATTGCACAAAATAACAAACCATTAACAGTAATTGCTTATTGGCATAAACAGGTGCATTTACAGCTATATTTGTTGTCACGTTAACGGTCATCAATCAACTTCACTCATTAACTAAAAGTTTGTGACTAATCTTAGGAGGGCAACTTTAAACAAAAAGCAATATAACAAAATATTGCAAAAATCCACGTCATTTTACCAAGATATGTTTTTTTACTACCTTTAATATGAAATGATAGTCAAACCGCCTCAACGGGTATAAACCTTTAGTACATGATTGATTTTAATGATTACTATGTAGACATGCTTAAGAAGCGGTTTGGTAAAATTAAAATGATGCCGCTCTTTTCATGGGATGTATTTGCCATGAGTTCTAAAAAAGCATGTGACCTGGCCATATACGATAAAATAGTATTACATAATATGGCCAAAGAACAAGAATGGAAAAGCAGCCCTAACTTCAACCAGGTTTTTATGGATGAAGAAAATGTGGTAGTGGTAACTGACTTGTTTGAGCGCATTGTATGGGTAAGCAGTGGTTTCAAAAAAATGACTGGCTACGAACGGAACGAGGCATTGGGCTTACGCCCTGTACAGTTTCTTCAGGGTAAGCTAACTGACCCCAGCACAAAACAGCTCATTCGCAACAAAATCTCTAACAGAGAGGCCGGTGAGTTTACGCTCATTAATTATAGAAAGAACGGCGAACCATACCATTGCTATATCAAAATTGAACCTATATACAATGCCAATCACGAATTGGTTAACTTTTTAGCCATTGAAAAAGACATGGGTGTGGTAGCCGCTTAGGGCTACCCTTTCACAACCTGCTTAACTTTAAAATAACCTTGGCCAATCGCTTGCCATGCTTCATTTGCGAAAGAGGTCTTTTGTCCTATTTTTGCACAAAAATAAATTGAGCATGAGCGTTCTCGTCAACAAAAACTCAAAGATTATAGTGCAGGGCTTTACCGGCTCTGAAGGCACTTTCCATTCACAACAAATGATTGAGTACGGCACCAACGTAGTAGGTGGTGTTACACCTGGTAAGGGTGGCAGTCAACACCTTGAACGGCCCGTTTTCAATACCGTACAAGAGGCTGTTACCGCTACCGGAGCTGATGTATCAGTTATTTTTGTGCCTCCTGCCTTTGCCGCAGATGCCATTATGGAAGCTGCCGATGCTGGCATTCAGGTAATTATTACAATTACTGAAGGAATTCCAGTAAAAGATATGATTAAGGTAA
>CAZXTW010000424.1:0-5924 GCA_964643525.1 uncultured Roseivirgaceae bacterium | reverse complement strand
ACCCAGTCAGTACCGCCATGGGCAGGGCGGGCTTGCCCTATTGTTTCAAAATCAAACTTACCCGCCCTTTGATCAATCCAAACATAATCAGTGCCTCCGCCTGCAGGGCGGGCTTGCCCAACAAGCTCAAAATCGTATTTGTTGACAGGCTTCTCAATCCAGCATTGTGCATTGGCCTCAACAAGGCAAACAGTAAAAAGTACAGTAAAGAGTAATGCATACTTTTGCATAATGTAAACGTGTTTAAGGTTTTAATGATTGTACAATACCAGGGTCAGGCACACCAGTTACACCTGTACCAATCAATGAGCCCGGCAGGTAATGCTTTACAATTGGCCTACCTGCAAGGCAATGTAAAAGCGTCAGGCTTGTTTAGTGGTGGTGCTTAACAGGGCATCATTACCCTGGGTTATTGCTGGTGCAAATAAAAAGAGGCATCAAAAATATCAGTATTCACCCTGTACCAAACCCTATTCAATTTGTACCAAGTGCCCATACAGGCAATAAACGCATATTTTTAGCATATATAAGAATTGCCTTAGCCATGGTTAGCAAAAAAACAGCTGCACTAACCAGCGGCTACTTTAAATTCAGAGGGCGATTTACCGTATTGCTTTTTAAAAGCCCTGGTAAAATTACTGGGCGTTGAAAAGCCCGTTTGGTAAGCAACTTCTGCAACAGTATGCTTTTGTGCTTTTATTAGTTGAAGCGCCTCTTCCAAACGAATAGTTTTAATATAATCAGCAATAGGTTTGTTGATAAGTGCCTTTAGCTTTCGGTACAATTGTGTGCGGCTAATACCAAAATGGTTACTAATGCTATCAACCCCCAACTCAGGGGCTGTCATATGCTCAATAACATAAGCCTTTAACTCAGCAACAAAAGTATCTTCCTGGTCAAACGCTTCGGCATGGCCCTGTTTAGCTGCTGTGCTTTCGTAACGCTTTTGCATTAACTGCCGCAGTTCAATAAGCTTATTAATGCGCAGCGCCAGCTCTTGTGGGCTAAAGGGCTTGGTCAGGTAGGCATCAGCACCACGCTTTAAGCCTTCTAAACGGCTGGCCAATGAGGCTTTTGCCGTAAGCAACACCAACGGAATATGTGAAGTAGATAAGTTGGCCCGAAGGGCTTTGGTTACTTCAAACCCATCCATAACAGGCATCATCACATCAGATACAATCAGGTCGGGCACCAGCGCTACTGCCTTCTTTAGGCCTTCTTCACCATTGGCAGCTTCAGTAACAGCATACCTGGTGGTATCTATGCATGAGCGTATGTATTCACGCATCTGCTCATTGTCTTCAATAATAAGCAACTCCAGCTTTTCATTCTGGGTGCCAGCCGCAGGGTCAGTAGTAGCAAGCTCGGGCTCATCTTCTTCTGCCTCTAGTGTTTCAGGTATTGGTACAGGCGTGGTTTTGTGTTGTTGTGTTGGGGTATTGCCATCACCAACAGGCCCGGCTAACACGGGTAGTATTACCACAAACCTGCTGCCTTCACCCAGTTTGCTATGTACAGTAACGCTGCCTTTTTGCAGTGCCACTAACTCTTTGACCAACGCCAGGCCAATGCCTGTACCTTCCTGCAGGCGGGTTGTTGAAGCATCTGCCTGGTAAAACCGGTCAAAAATATGCGGCAAGTGGTCTGTTGAAATGCCCACGCCGGTGTCTTGAACGGTAAGCTGTATGGCTGCACCGCCATGTTGTTCTACCTGCTTTAGCTCTAAAGAAATACGGCCACCCTGTGCTGTGAACTTTACCGCGTTTGAAAGCAGGTTTTGCACTATTTTATCCCACTTGTCAATATCAATCCGCACCACCCACCTGCCAGCCTCAGTGCTGTACTTAAGCTGCAGCTGCCTGCTCTCTGCCACTGGCTTAAATTGCTGTACCAGGTCATGGGTATGCAAAACAACATCGCGCGGGGCACTCTCAACACCCATTTGGTGGCTTTCTAACTTGGTCAGGTCAAGCAACTGGTTGATCAGCGCCATTAACTGCTGGGTATTCTTCAGCACCCCGGCAAGGTTCTTTCTGATTTTAGCAGGGGGTGGCAATGCTTGCAGCATCTGCTCAACAGGGCCTGCTACCAGCGTAAGTGGGGTGCGAAACTCATGGGTAATATTGGCAAAAAAGCGTGTCTTGGCCTGGTCAAGTGCTTTCAATGCCTCGGCCTGTTCAGTAATTTTCTGGGTGCGGTTTTGTACTTCGGCTTCAAGGCGGGTGCGGTCTTTTTCAAGTTTCTGTACCCGCCAGCGCACCACCAGCACGGTGGCGCATACCCCAATAAAGGCTACTGACAGCACAAACCATAACTGCTGGTAAAACGGCCGTTGCACTGTCATGGGTATTACCAGGTGGTTATTTGACCACTGGCCAGATGCCCCCCTGCCTTTTACAGTTAAGTTGTACTGGCCATAGGCAGGGTTAATAATGGTTAGTTTGTTTTGCCGGGTATAGAGCCACTCCTGCTGTTCACTGCCTAGCTTATAGGCATATTGATTGGCAGATGATTTCTCGTAGTCTAACAGGGTGAGGCCAATATCTACCATACGGTCATTGGGGCTAAGCACAATGGCTTGCTTTGCCCTGAACGCACTTGTTCTGTCAGAGTAGTTTTCGGCATCCCTCTCAAGCACGCGTATCTGCGTCACAAAAAGGGGGAAGGACTCTGCCGTATCTTTTCTCAGGTTTTTTGGGTGAAACTTAGTCACACCACCAAGCCCCCCAAAGTACAAAGTACCATCTGCCTCTTGAAAATGAGAATACAGGTTAAACTCTTCATGGGCAATGCCATCATCAGGCAAATACACCTTAGTTGTGGCGGTTTGCTTATCAAATGCCATCAGGCCATAATCACTGGGCAGCCACAGGGTTTGGTAATCGTCTTCATAAATGGCATAGATCTTATTGTTTGACAGCTCACCTTCACTGGTGTATTGACGAAAGTGGTTCCTGGCCCGGTCCCACCTGACCAAACCAGCATCTGTAGTGCCCAGCCAGAAAATACCCTGAGCATCTTCATACATATGCCGAATGGTATTGGTAGGCAAGCCATTGGCCATGGTGTAGTATTTGGCAACAACCTCTTTCTGGGCATCAATTAAAAAAATACCCTTACTACTCACCAGCCATATCCCTTCTGCATTTTGGTATACCTGCTGTATAATCACACTTTTAGAAGGGGTTGGCAACGGGAAAGGCGTCAGTTCATTATCGGCCTTATTAAAACGAAACACCCCGGCATCAGTACCTATAAAGTAATTGCCTGTTACGGGGTTCTGAAAAGGCAGGTGGTAAGATAAGTTTTTGGCTATGCTACCCCAATAATACTTGTACTTCCCTTGATCAGGCAGGTACTCTACAATCACATTCTTATTGGTACCAATCCATAAGTGCCCATTTAAATCATAATAGAAGGACATGGCATCGTAGTCATCATCTCCCACAAACTCAACTTCTGTTTTAATCGTATCAGCCAAAGCCTTAGTAGTTTTTGTGCCGCCAATCCATAGAAAGCCTTTATCTCTAAAAATAGCCCGTGTGCTATGGCCGCGGGCCAGTACTTCAAATGGGTTCTTCTTTTCTTTTAGTTTAACTAACCCGTTTTGCGAAGGCAGCCACAGTACGTTTTGGTTGCCCATTAATGGCACAGTAGCAATAAAGTCAATAATATCACCTTCAGGGGCAAACCCACCATACTTAAAAAGCTGGTTGCCCTGTTTGTTGGCTACCGTCAAAGCACCGTTAACAGCATAGCACACATAGTTTTGATTTAATTTAAATACCCCGCTGCCAGGCAGGTAGGGCAGCACAACAAAAGCCTCTTGTATTGCTTTTGGCAGCTTATCAAAGCCAATTGATGGGTCTGACAAGCGTGCGGTATAAGCTGGGTAATTTAACCTTATTGCAGTTATGGCTTCATTCAAACCAGTGGGCCACGTCACAATACCATTGGTTATACTATACACCACTTTATTATGCACTGCCAGGTAACTGCCTTCAGCCTCATTTTTATAAAAGTGTAACTGCTTATGCTTAATAACCGGAAATGCAGCAGCACAGATTTTGATTAACTGCCCGTTGTAGACATACACATCACCAAAGCGGGTGGCTATAAACACTTCTTCATAAGCAGGGGCCACACTGCCTATATGTAAAACATCTTTAGCAGCAAAGGCCCCATTCAACACCTGCGCTATTTCATACACACTGTCTTGATCAGTATCAATTACCCCACTACTGGGCACCAGGGCATCATATTCATTGTACCACAGCCTGTTGGCATGATCAATGGCTATTTCAATTGATCGTCTCTCGTTTACATCTAAAAAGTCTGAATTGTAGGTTTTAAAACTGCTGCCGTTGTACCGGTTGATGGCCCCCTGGGTACTTACCCAAATAAAACCTGTTTTATCCTGGGCCATAAAATACGTCATCCGGTGGGGCAGGCCACCGTCTACATTAATCACCTCTAAATCAAAAAGTTAATCCTGGCCTAAAGCAGGCCTAAAACACAACAACAGCATACCAAGGCTGTACAAGCAGTATGCGCATTTTTTACTCAATATCACGGTTAAGGCTGGCTGGTTCTAAAACTTGAGTATTATGCTACAGCCCCAAAATTAGAGATTATGAAAATACCACAAAATAACACTTCCAATATTTAACAACGCCTTATAGTTAGCCTGCCTGGCAGGTTCAACAGCAAAACCTGCCAAAAGCTATATTGAGCCAAATGGCGTATACTTGCAGCACAACTACACGCCCTATGACCACGCAAGAAGCCAACGGAAGCCTACAGGCAGGCAACACCCCAGGCGGTAATTCTAAAAAAAGCCTTACGGTTATATTCTTTACCATTTTTATAGATATGCTGGGGTTGGGGCTCATCATTCCGTTTTTTCCTTATTATACCAAAGAGGTTGGCGCTACTGATGCGCAGGTGGGGCTGATTGTGGCCATATACCCGTTGATGAATCTGATTTTCAACCCCCTGTTGGGTGGGTTGAGCGACCGGCTGGGGCGTAAAGTGGTAATTATGGCCTGTACTTTAATAGGTACGGTGGGTTATATTGTGTTTGCCCAGGTAGATAGCCTGGTACTGCTGGTGGTGGCCAGGGTCATTAACGGCATCGGCTCGTCAAACTTTGGGGCGGCCAAGGCTTATATTTCTGATATTACCACGGCCGAGCAGCGCGTAAAAGCCCTGGGGCTGGTAGGGGCAGCCTTCGGTCTGGGCTTTGTACTGGGCCCTGCCCTGGGGGGCACAATAAAAGCCTACTACGGTGCCCAGTGGGTGGGCTATGTGGCCGCAGGCCTTTCGTTTTTAAATTTTCTATTTGTGCTGTTTGTACTTAAAGATGCCCGCAAACCACAAGCTGCCCATGCCAGCAAGGCACCCATTACCTGGCCTGCCGTAAAGGGTATTTTAACGAACGGGGTAATTCTGAGCCTGTTTGCCATCTGGTTTACTTATAATTTGGCTTTTACCATGATGACGGCCAACGCCTCATTGATGTGGCGCGAGCAGTATGCCAAGACTGACGGAGAGATAGGGGTGATTTTTACGATTATCGGCATATGTTCAGCCGCCATACAGGGCGGGCTGGTGCGGGTGCTTTCTGCCCGGCTGGGGGCACAACGGATGATTTTTACGGGCTGCATGGCCATGGTTGTGGGGCTGGGCACCATGTCGTACGCGCCCGACCCTTACTTTTGGGTGCTGCTGGTTGCCATTGTGGTCATCATCTCATTCGGTACCATCATTAGCCCGGCCACGGTGGGCCTGATCTCGCTCAATGCTGAAGAAGGTAAACAGGGCCTCACCCTGGGCCTGAACGATTCGGCTGCTTCTTTAGCAGCCATCACTGGCGCATCGGCTTCAGGCATTTTGTATAATATTAACTTCCATGCGCCCTATGT
>CAZXTW010000423.1:615-5937 GCA_964643525.1 uncultured Roseivirgaceae bacterium | reverse complement strand
CTTTGTTGGGCCGTTGTTGTTGATATTCTGACATAGTAAATTAAATAAGGTAAGTTATTATACCTTAATAATTTACGCAGAATATCTTATATATTTATCTTCTGCCTGCTCAATTATTAATTTACAGGTACCACCGCCACGGCTTCTATTTCAATCAACCATTGGGGCAATGCCAGGGCAGTAACACCCACAAGAGTACTGGCGGGCCTATTGCCATTGCCCATTACCTCTTGTCGCACCCCTCTGAACACAGCTAAATCTTCAGGTTTATAATCAACAATATAGGTGTTCATCTTCACTACATCATTCATAGTGGCCCCTGCTTCGGCCAGCTCTTTGGTCAGGTTGGCAAGGGCAGCCTTCATCTGCTCGGCCAGGGTGGCCCCCTCGCCTATTTGGCCTGATACATACAGCGTTTTGGTGCGCCCGTCGTTCACCACTACCACTTGCGAGTAGCCATTGGTAGGGTGTATATATTCTGTGCTAACTGTTGCTGGCACATGCACAGGCTCGCTACTGCCCTGGTTTTGGCAGCCTGCAAACAATGCTACAGCCAATAATACGGTAGCAGGTACCACCACTTTATTCATACAATGCATACAAATCATATATTAACTGTTGGTTTAGGTTAATCACACCACATATTACATAATTTTTACAAACTGGCTTACCCCCTTCCAACCATTTTACCCTACCCGGGGTCATTAGGGCAAAGGCACCAGTTACGCCGCTTTCAGTTCCACACAATTACATACCAACTATGAAAAGCCTACAGCTAACCGTATTAATCACCTTTATATTGCTTACAGCTACTGCTTGCGATACAGAAGACCCCGTATGCTGCATTAACCCAAGCCTGGTAGACCCCACTGCTGAGTGTGGCAACGCAGCTGTTATTGACGACAACCTTTTTCAAACAGCCCCAGATGATGCCCTTGACATACAAGACGTGCGGCTTGAAGGCAATTGCTTAACCATTACATTCGCGGCCTCAGGGTGCGATGGCGCTACCTGGGAAGAGGCATTGATAGGCGATACCTCTATTCTGGAATCACTACCCGTACAGCGAGGCCTGAGGCTTTCTATCAATAACAATGAAGAATGTGACGCTGTACCCTCAAAAACAGCGTCATTTAGCCTGGTACCAGCCGTGGTTGAAGGCGAAACCAGCGTACTGATAAACCTGCAGGGCTGGAACCAGCAAATATTGTACGAGTATTAACAACACATAATTGACTAACTTAAACACAACAGGTATGCTAATAAAAACACGTATATTCTTAATGACCGCATTGGCCATTTTTGTGCTGGCCAGTTGCAACAACAGCAATGAAGATGATTTGCCAACCCCAGAAAACCTGACTGCTTCACCTATTTGTGGTGTTGTGGGGGTAATTGATGACGAGTTATTCCAACATGAGCTGGAGGTTTATGAAACAAAGGTTTATGTAGAAAGTGTGCAGGTTAATGATGACTGTGCCACCATTACTTATGCAGTGACAGTGTGCGGGGGTGAAATAAGCCACGTCTTAGTGGCTGAAGAAGCCATAATTGAAGGCGATGTAAAAGGACGCAACTTAAGGGTGTTTTACCACCTTTCTGAAGCGCCTCTTTGTGATGGCCTGGAATCGAAGGCTTTAGAGTTTGACCTACGCAACTTTCAGATTGAAGGCGAAACGCAGGTATTGCTGCACCTGGATGGCTGGGACGAAGGCATTACCTATAGATATTAACCGTGGCCGTATTCCAGTCTTGGTAACAGATGAAGCAATGAGGCCCTGTTGCGTAACAACAGGGCCTTTTTAATTGATAAAGGCTGCCCTGCCTGGTAGAACTTTTATAACCCAACATGCTGTTTTAAGATCAACAATTTTTGGTGTAGTTTAGGCCTTTACTTAAATCGCTCAGTATGGAACCCCGCCTTGAAACCCTGGCACCTAAACTACTGGCAGGCCGCTCTGTTAGCATGTGCCTGGCCAACAACCAGATACCCGCCCTATGGCAAAGCTTTATGCCCTTGCGGCGCCATATAAACCATGCGGTAGGTACTGATTTATATTCGTTGCAGGTATACAATGGGCAATACAGCCTGGCCACTTTTACCCCAAACGTAATGTATACCCAATGGGCTGCCATTGAAATAAGCCAGGCACAAAACCTGCCCGAAGGCATCGGCACCTTTGAATTGCCGGGTGGTTTGTATGCGGTATTTATCCATCGGGGCACGCCGGCGGCCTTTCCGCAAACCCTGCAGGCCATTCATAACCAATGGCTGCCCACCTCTGGCTTTGCTATTGACAACCGCCCGCACTTTGAGCTGTTAGGGGCCAAATACAAAAACAACCACCCAGACTCTGAAGAAGAAGTATGGGTACCTATTGTGCCAAATTAGCGCTGGCCAGTTCTGCCTGTATTTGCCCCAGCCACCCCCTTGCAGCCACAAAGTTAGAGTCAAGGGCTATGGCCTTTTCAAAAGCTACAATGGCTGCCTCAGGGTTTTGTAAGGCATGGTGGCACAGGCCAATATTATACCATACAAATGGCGTTGCCGGGTACCAGGCCATTGATTGATTGTAGTAATCAATGGCCTCAGTAAATGCAGAGAGGTACTGCATAACCAGTGCTATGCTATAAAAAGTATCTGGTGCGCCAGGCATGTAATAAAAGTTATTTCCTATTTTTTGCATGGCGGCCATCAGGTCGGCCCGGGCATTAGGCGCTGGCTGTTGCATATTATTCAGTATAGTGCCCAGCATAGTCTGAAACACAAATGGGTCCCAATGGCTGGCCCAGAACTGGGCCATGAGCGTTTCAAAGCTGCAATAACTATTGGTATTAATCAGGTGGGTTAGCAGGCTGTAATTATTGCCCGGCCCTGAAATACCTATGTGCGTATCAATAGCCTGCTGCGTTTCTGGCAGTTGGCCTGGGGGCACCCCCTGCACAAAAGCAGAGGTAAGCACTGATTGCTCAGTGGGCTGGTGGTAGGCCTGCCCCCCTACTGACTGAAAGTAATCATCAAGCACCTTAAAATTAACCAGCATAGAGGCATTATAAAATCCGCCAGATACATACTCTGTCTGGTCAATCAACTCGTTGCTTCTGTTCATGCCCTTATCAGTGGCCAGTAAAAACAGCCTGTTGGCAGCACAGCCCATTAAATGGGCAATACAGTTCAGGGCCCCTACGGGCACTAAAAAATAGCCCGAACTGTACTGCTTTTCATACTGTTGCAACAGGGCCTGCAGCACTGTAGGTTGCTCTTGCGGTGCCACAGGCTGGTAAGTATACGTAAGCTGCAACTGCTCAGGGTCGGTAGGCAGGCCATTGGCCATATGGGTATCATACGTGGCAATAGTAGCCAGTGCAGTGTGCCACTGGCCATTGGCATACTTAAACAACGACTGCGAGAGCGAGTCAAACACATAATTGGCCAGCACAATTATGGGGTTCAGGGTGGCCTGTTGGGGGTCAATTACCCTGCCACTGTTTTTCAATTGTATTTGTGCGGGCTCTTCTACATTATAAACCGCATAATCTACCAGGCCTTGTGCCTGGTAATTGGCCATAGCCTCATGTTGCTCACACCAGGCAATGTTTTTTGGTGCCAGGTCAGTAATTACATACACAAACTGCACATGCTGCAGCTGCAGCCGCTGGCGCAGGGCCAGCAAATGCTTGACCATATAATAGCTTAACCGGCCGTGCCCAGCCCCCAGTTCAAGAATATAAAATGGTTCGCCAGCCTTAAAGCTGGGGCCCTTTTGGTAATCTTGCATAAACCGAATAACCATTTGGGCATAGGCATGCGCAATTGATGGGTTGCTGGTTACTTGAAAGGGCACCCGCTGGTTCCAGGCCTCAACGCCCTGCTGCTCATAAAACTGCCTGTTAATTTGCCATAGCATACTTTTGGCCAGGGGCACAGCTTGTTCTACAGTAATTAGCTTTGGGGGGGCAGCCTCAGCTGTTGGTGGCTCATCTGGTGTGGGGGCCAAAGGTTGGGTGGTAGTGTTGGTTGGGTTCATAAAACTGGGTAGCGGTAAAAATCAAATAAAAACAATGAGGACTAAAATGTTTTCTGGCGCACGGTTAAGCGCAAATGGCCTGTATTGGCCGCAAAATTGGTTTTATTGCCTGCCCCTTGCGCCAATACAGCCAGGTTATTGCCCATGGTGGCGGTTTCCATAACATAACGGAAGCGCTCATTGGCCCCTGCGGCATTGGGCAGGTTCATACCGCCTATGCCCTTGTTATTGGCCACTGTTACTACTGCAGCCAGCATAGCTAATTGGTTGCCAGCAGCCATGGCTGGTGCCAGCCAGTGGTTTTGGGCCGCGGCCATGCCTGCTGTTAAATTTGGTATAGCGGCAGATACTGCTGTTTTTACAGCATTAACAGCACCCGAGGCAATGGCGGCAGAAACAATAGCAGCATCTTTGAATATGCCAGCAGCAAGCCCGTTTAAGATATGGCCCACAGTAGGGTTTACCATAGGCAGTACCAGCCCATTGTGTGCAGCTACCCCTCCTGGCAGTGCGGTTACCGCATTTGTTACATGATTGTAATTGGCCCCATGCTGGGCGGCAATGCCGTTGGCGGCAGCTGCTACGGCAGCATCGCCTGCTACATCTGCGAGCACATCCTGGCCGGCCTGGTTGGCTGTAATATTGCCTACGCTGGCTATAAAGTTGGCAATGCCCCCTACAGCAGTATTGGCAATAGCTACCCCGGCTATAATATTGGCAGGCAGCACAGGGTCTAACACAGCCAGGGGCACCGCAGCACCGGCGTTGGCTGTACCATCAGTCAGGTAAGCAATCGCGCTATCGCCCTGGTAATCCAACTCGTCAATATCATTCCCTACAGTGTTGCCAAGCCCATGGGCCAGGGCGGCATGAACTTTTTCTCCGGTGGTAAGCAGCTGGTCGTCATACTGGCCTACGCCGCCGCCGCCCACCTGGTGGTGTACGTAACCTTGAATATTATTCATGGCCCCGGCAGCCGTTACATCTTTTACTTCTGTTTGCCAGTAGGCAGGGGTGCGCCGTGTAAAATTGACGCCAGGGTTGCTCAGTGCTGCACCCGTAGCAAGGCCCACCGGTTTAATTGCATTAATCACTTCATCATAGGCATCCATGGCGCCACTGACCCGTCTTTGCCAGGCACCCCCTATTTGTTTATAATACTCTACATGGTTCATATTGCCTCTAAACAAATGGCCACGGCCGGCAACATCCTGCAGGTTTTCCTGATACGTATTGTCAGGGTAGCGCAGGTTTACCTGGTAGCTCAAGGTGGCCCCGCCGTTAATGGCGTTGG
>CAZXTW010000423.1:0-605 GCA_964643525.1 uncultured Roseivirgaceae bacterium | reverse complement strand
TTCAATATTCCGTAAATACTGTGGGGTGTTAAATGACCTGTTCTGTGGGGCTAGGTTCCAATCTTCATACAATAAAAATGAATTGTAGGCATCCATAATCTGGTCGCCCACCAAATGCCCCCCCTGGTATTGGCCATTGGTGTTGTTGCGTATCAGCTCTTCATCAAAGCCCATTCGGCCAATATTGGTTTCATACCCTGTTCTGTTGCTGCGCCCTGCCCCCCTGGTTACGCTGCTCTGTGCATCAACACTGCCAGGGCGCCGGTAGCGGGTATTCAGTGGGCTAAGTGTATACAAATTATTAGCATAAAGCTTTGGTACAATTAGCTTTACATTGGCAGGAAAATAGGGGTTGGCCGCCAGTGGGGCACTTACCTTACCAGCCCAGTTGTTGTTAAAAGCTGTAATCAACTCTTTGGTGGGGGTATCATGCGGGCCATCATAGCTGGTTGGTGTAATAAAATCACCGGCAGCAAGGCCAGCCTGGGCACCTTTACTTTGTTGGTAATTGTTAGCAGCTGCCCCTGCCGGGGCCACAAACTTACCAGCAGCACCTGCAACTCGGTCAGTTTTATGGTTGGCACCAAGGGGCACACGTCTGAACT
>CAZXTW010000422.1:4307-5951 GCA_964643525.1 uncultured Roseivirgaceae bacterium | reverse complement strand
GTTTAAAGTGCTGGCACCAAGTTTGTCATAATCACGCAAAGCGGCCCCCTCAGCCAGTACCAGGTACTTTATGGCGCTATCATATTGCCGGGCTTCCATATAAATGCTGGCCATATTTACAGTGGCATGCATTACATAATAATCAAAGGGCAGCGCTTTATTCAGGTCTAATACCTTTAGCCCATAATGCATAACCGAGTCTTTCTGTTTTGCCAATGAAAACTCAGCAATTAACCGGTCATACACCCAATACAAATCACCCTTGTATTCAGAATGCTCGCTGTACAACCTTGCCTTGGTTAAATAATCAAACTCTTTACTACGGTTGCCTATAAAGCTGTTTACATAACTCAGTATTACATAATACTTAATCATCCAAAGGGTATCCTGGTATTGCTCAGCATGGCTTAGCCCCTGCAGGTAGTATTGCGTGGCACTGTCATGCTGTTGGTAATAATTATGTTGTATTAGCCCCAGGTTATACAAAGCGTCATTCACCCCATGCCTGTAGCCAATTTCAAGGGCTTTCTGGTAGCTTAGCGTGCCATAATAATGGGCAGAGTCGGCCTGTTTTGTAAACCTGAAATGATAAGACAGCAAGATGTAGTAATGCACTGCCGGGGTGTTGGGGTGCGGTACTTCAGTTAACCGCAGCCGGGCGGTATCTAAATAAGCTTTTGATTGTTCATGGTTCCGTAATACCTGATAGGTATGCGCTATGTTCAAACACATTTTCACTACGCTGGTGTCTGGCATATGTTTAAACATGGCGTAGTACTTTTTAAGTAAAGCAAGCGTAAGCCCCGGGTTGGTGTTATCAATATAAAAAAGGGCATGCTCATGGGCCGCCAAAGGGGTGGTTTTTAAGGTAATGGTATCTAAATAGTGTTGCACCAGGGTATCTGCGGGCCCATTAGCACCGGCTAGCTGAGCTGCTCCTGCCCATAAGCATAAACAACAAAGCAACAGTCTGTAGTAAGGCATAGCATGTAAAGTTCGGGTTCATTCAGTCATTAATTGTTGCCTGCCGCTTGGTTCAAAGTACTTTGCATTGACAGGCCAACCAGCTATAACAAATTCTAAATCAACGTCGAATCTACAAAAACCAGTTCAAATATGTTATTTTACCAAGAAAATATTTACCATTAAAGTGTTAAGGCTTGTTTATGGGCTTATTTTAAGCGCAGGAGTTGATGCCAAAGGCGGATAGACGCTCTTTAATTTATGCATGCAGCCCTGCCGCAGCAAAGGAAAACCCACTGATGGGCAGTACATTTTTTAAAAGCCAGTGCCCCCCTACCCTGTGTAAAATCAGGCATCAGTTTATGCAAACTGGTGCCCTGTCAATACACACCGGCCTCTGGCGCACACATAAATTACCGTACTTTCTGTATTATATAATTGCTTTACACAATTACTTTTAAAACAAACTTTAGCAAAAGCTTGAAAAAAAGCTCCCAACCTCAAAATTGTACCGCTTACTACCTTTGGCCGGGACCCTTACTGCTTTCCGGGCAAACCCTTACTGCCTTCGGTTAGAACCCTTACTGCTTTCCGGGCAAACCCTTACTGCCTTTGGCCAGAACCCTTACTGCTTTCTGAGCAAACCCTTACTGCCTTTGGTTAGAAACCTTACTGGTTTCG
>CAZXTW010000422.1:0-4268 GCA_964643525.1 uncultured Roseivirgaceae bacterium | reverse complement strand
TTTCGAAACAAACCCTTACTGCTTTTGAAGCCAAAAGCTTACTGGTTTTGGGCAAAAATATATGTGGATAACGTTCAGGAAACACAAATGAAATAAAGAAGGCCTCAAATAAAACCCTGCATTACGCCAAGTAAACCAACAATACACAGGGGGCAGGTAGGTACAGTGGGCCTGAATTGAGTTGGCAGATTGTGGGGTACAGAAACAAAACAAGCCAGCTGCCGGGTGCAGCTATAACCCACACATTGGGCAAAAAATACAAAGTCACGACGGCCAAGAAACTGCCATTGAGTACACGCTATTGTTGTTTTACTGCTGGCCAAGGCATACCGCACAAGCCCATGCACCACCAATGCTCCAGCCAGCAGGGCTACTAATAAGCTAAAAGTATACAGTATGGTTGACAACAATGGCACAAGCGAAACAGTTTATTAGCACGGTTATACACTCAAAGTTAATAGATGTATCAATAAAAGCAATCATTCATTCATAATACTGCAACCTGTGGCTTACAACAGAACCAGTAAAGCAGCACGATGCACCAATACACCATATAGTAGCCTAAAAAGCACTTACTATATACCCTACTTTCACTAACCCTAAACCAGCCCATGCCAACTACTTTTTACTACCCACAAAAGTTGTAGCCTGCTTAGTAAAAAGTTGTAGGGTGGGGAGTAAAATCTTGTAGCCTGCTTAGTAAAAAGCTGTAAGGTGGGGAGTAAAATCTCGCGTGATGGGTAGTAAAACCTGCCGTGGTGGGGAGTAAAATCTCCCGTGGTGGGTAGTAAAATCTCCCGTGGTGGGTAGTAAAATCTCCCTTGGTGGATAGTAACCCTATTGGCGTTACTCAGTAGTAACGCCGTGGGCCAGAACACAGACATTTTCAGCATGATCTTTGCCACGAGTCAGCCTTACAGCTTGTATCGGTTGAATAATGACTGGCAGGCCGCATTTAGCACTAAGTTACGCGCTACATTTAGTACTAAATATAGTAACGGGCCCTATGGGGTCGTAGCAAAAGACCCTATGGGGTCGCAGCAAAAGACCCTATGGGGTCGCAACAAAAGACCCTGTGGGGGTTGGTGTAAGGGCTTTTACTGTAGAAACATAAACGCCCCTACGGTAGCAGGTTGAACTTAAAATGGTAGTTCAAACTGCTATTGTATCAGAAAAGCTGCAATTGTAGTACCACTTTTATTTAGCGCTACGGGCCATCATCAATTCATAGACAGAGCTGTTACGTTACAACTGTTCATAAACTCAATATACTGTGTAAACAAACTTCAACACTGGCAAGCATTGGTTCATAGCATTGAATTGTATCTTGAAGCTACAATTTGGTAGTGATTTCAAAGTAGGTTATGGACATTTTTATCAGTTGGTCTAAAGATAGAAGCTTTCAATTGGCTCAGGCATTAAAAGCATGGATGCCCAGGGTTATTCAGTCTCTAAAGCCATGGTTTTCTGATGTTGATTTGGCACCCGGTACTGCCTGGGCATCTCATACCCGCCAGGTATTAAATCACTCTACCTTTGGCATAGTGTGTATCACACCAGAAAATGTTGACCAACCCTGGCTTAACTTTGAAGCAGGAGCCCTCTCAGCTGCATTACACAATAATGTGTGCCCTGTACTTTTAGGCTTTGATAAAATCAGTCAGCTACCCACCCCACTCAGTATATTCCAGGCTGTGCTGGCTGACGAAGCCGGGCTACTTAAACTGATGAAGACAATCAACAGCCAGCTAGGAAGTAACGCTCTTGAGCAAAGCTTTTTAGAAGAAAGCTTTAAAACCTTCTGGCCCAAACTTAATGATGAAATTCTTTCTATCTACGCTACCCCATCACCTGAAAAAGCTGCAATAGAGGTCAAGAAGGATGCGCAGATTATTCATATGGATGCTTTTGTTGCTGCAGAAGGAGGCTTGGAAGAGGGCGATTGTGTCATGCTTTTTTCAAATAACTTATCTTATGATAGGCGCTACTTTATTGATGTAATTGCCAATAACTTAAACAAAGGCGTAGAGTACCGTTACCTCACCAGTGGTATTGAGGCCGACCGCAACTGGCACTTGTTTATGAATGACCTACAGGCCAAAGGGGTGGCCCAACTTCCTAAAAGAAAGGTATGCAAAGTAGCCCCATTGATATGGACCACTGCCATTTATGAGTACGTTGACCCTAACAAACGATTTGATGCCATTTCTATTTTAGAGCACCGCTACGAGTCAGAAATATGCGTTCTGGTTTCGCATGAAATTGCTCAACTAATGCGTACACAATTTCTACAATACTGGGATAAGGCAGAGCCGGCTGGCTAGTCTATTTTTTTAACTCATTTACTTTACTCCAACTAGACCCCACTTTTCACCCCTCCTTATTTCTAGGTAGTTACCTACTCAATAAAATTGGGTATATGCCAATAATTATTTGGCATTTATACCAAATACTACTTGTTATTTTTTGTTTACTAACAGTTAGCTAGTATTTTACACCTCGTAAATCATTTACACATTGTATGTAATATGAGAATTGACTACAACAATCCTAGAGAAAATGGGGCCTTTTGTATGCCTTACCATTACGAAATGGTTTCAGACAAAAAAAGAGTCGGGGCATTCAAAACAGCCATTCAACAAGTATGTCAAGATAAAATTGTGTTAGAAAGTGGTACCGGTTCAGGGATACTGAGTTTGCTGGCTGCTCAGGCTGGGGCAAAAAAAGTATATGCTTTTGAGAAAGACTTTCTGGTAAGCCGCTATGCCGAAAACAACTTTAGAAAAAGTGGTTACGAGAACATTATATTTGGTCATAAGGATATCCTCACTACCTGGCTGGAAGATACCAATGAAGAGCGGCCTGGCGTCATTATTGCTGAAAACCTGAGTACCTGGATGGTGACCGAACCTATTATTCAGGTCATGAACCACCTGAATAGAATCTTTGCTACTGAGCAGACTATTCGGTTGCCCTCGGCCATATTTAATTACCTGGAATTGGCCCAAAGCAACTTCCGGTTTGAAGATGCGCTGGACGTCCGTACCTATTATTTTGAGTTCAGCGGTATTGAGCGGCCCGTACGCCTTTCAGAGCCAACGCTTTTCAATAAAGTAGACTTAAGTAAAGTCAACCCGCAAACCTTTAGCGGCACTGTGCAGATACCAGTTACCCAGTCTGGCACTCTCAATAGTCTTAGACTTACCTCACCTATTTTGCTGGCAGAGTCAGTCAAGTTTGAAGGGTCAGACTCATTGATGCCTCCTGTCGTGGTACCGCTTACTGAAGACTTGTCTGTACAAGCAGGCGATACTGTGGCCATTACCATTAGCTACCGTGCCAATTTAGACTGGAGCCAGTTCAACATCAAAGCCAAAGTACTTGCCAACTCTCAAGTAAATCTGCAAACAACTCCTAATCACCAATAATGCCTTCACCAATATGAAAAAATTACTCATCATCAGCTTAATCCTGCTCACTGCCTGCGGCAGCAATACCAAAACTCAAGAGCAATCAGCCAATACCTTAAAAGTTGGCTTGGTTACCTGGATCGGCTACACCCCCTTTTATGTGGCCCAGAAAAAAGGCTTTTTTCAGAAAAGAAACCTTACTGTTGAACTGAACCGCATTGAGGGTGATGCTGAACGCCGAGCGGCCATAGCCTCCGGCAAGCTCGATGCAAGCGCATTGACCCTAGACGCCATGATTGTGCTACGTGCCCAGGGCATACCGGTAAAAACAATACTAGCGCTTGATGCTTCAATAGGGGGCGATGGCATTCTGGCCAAACCTGATATACAAAGCCTGGCCGACCTCAAGGGCAAAACCGTAGCCTACCCAAGTGGGCAGCCCAGCCACTTTTTTTTATGGGCAGTGCTTAAGGCGCAGGGCATGCAACTTAATGAAGTAAAACCCATAATTATGGATGCTAACCAGGCCGGGGCGGCCTTTATTGCTGGCCGGGTAGATGCCGCCGTTACCTGGGAGCCCTACCTGACCAAGGCCATTCAAACTACTGACGGCCATATTCTGGCCGATTCTAAACAGCAGCCCGGCCTCATTGAAGATGTCCTGTTTGTGCGTGAAGAAGTCATTGACCAAAAAAAAGAAGCCCTGCAGGCACTGGTTGATGCCTGGTTTGAGGCGGTAGATTATATGCAACAACACCCTGAAGAAGCCAAGCAGATTGCCGCCGAAGCATTTAGCATCACTACTGAAGAAGTTAACCTGATGTACAACAAAGTACGTTTTGAAGGCAAAGCCGAAAA
>CAZXTW010000421.1:0-5952 GCA_964643525.1 uncultured Roseivirgaceae bacterium | reverse complement strand
CCCTGGCTTGTGGGGTGCGCCTTAGCGGGGTGTTTCTGGTAGTGGGCATGGTAGCTGCCATGTGGGCCGCCGGTGTGCACTGGCGGGGCCGCCTGTTGTTTGCCCTGCCCTCGGTAGCCCTGGTGGGCTGGTGGCTGTACCGCGCACAGGCCCTGACTGACGTGGCCACTGTTATGAATGTGCGGCCCCTCACGGCCGTGGCAGAAAACGCCGCCCTATATGGCAAGGCTGTAACAGCCCTGTTGCTGCTGCCCCTTAGCCCGGCATGGGGTTACATTATTGTTTGCGCTTTAGTGCTGGCAGCCCTGCTGTTGACTATTTGGGTGCTGTTGGGCTGGCGTAATAAAGACAGAGAACACCTGCTGCTGCTGGCCGCAGCCACCTGTGTATTTACTTATTTATTGTTTATGGTTACGGCTGGCGCCACCCAACCTGCCGATGCTGACCGGTATTTGGCGGCGGTATTGGTACCCCTGTATTTGCTGGGCACCTATGGGCTGGCGCAGCTGTGGCAGTTTACTGATAGTAAACCTAAACTAAGGCAGGCCTTGGTGGCTGTGTTGTTGCTTATGCTGGCCTGGGGCGTGGTGCGCACAGCACATAATGCCACGCGGTGGCGCCAGCGCCAATGCCCTGAACCCACAACACAAACGCTTGAAATACGCCCTGAGGGCAGTTTTACAGTGATACAAAGCTGATTTTGTTCTGAGGGCAAATGGGTTAAATTTGCACCGTTGAACAAGATTTTAAATGAACTACTTATGGCATCAAAATATGATTTGATCGTGATTGGCAGCGGACCGGGAGGTTATGTAGCCGCTATCAGGGCCTCACAGTTAGGCTTAAAGGTAGCAGTGGTTGAGCGTGCTGAGATCGGCGGTATTTGTTTGAACTGGGGCTGTATACCTACCAAGGCCTTGTTGAAAAGTGCCCAGGTGTTTGACTATATAAAGCATGCCAAAGATTATGGTATTGAAGTGCCTGAAGCACAGGTAAATTTTGGCGGTATGATTGGCCGCTCGCGTGGGGTAGCCGATGGTATGAGCAAGGGCATTCAGTTTTTGTTTAAGAAGAATAAGATTGACCAGCTGCTGGGCTTTGGCAAGTTAAAGCAGGGCCGTAAAGTAGAGGTAACCGCCGCTGACGGTACCAAAACCGATTACAGCGCCGACCATATTATTGTAGCAACCGGTGGCCGCAGCCGTGAGTTGCCACATATCAAGATTGATAACGAAAAGATTATTGGCTACCGCAAAGCCATGACTCTGGAGAAGCAGCCCAAAAGCATGATTGTGATGGGCTCTGGCGCCATTGGGGTTGAGTTTGCTTATTTCTACAACTCAATTGGCACTGAGGTGACTATTGTAGAGTACCTGCCCCGCATTGTACCTGCTGAAGATGAGGAGGTATCGAAACAACTGGAGCGTACCTTTAAGAAGAGCGGCATCAAGATCAAAACCAACAGCGAGGTAACCGCGGTAGATACCAGTGGAGATGGCTGTAAGGTTACAGTAAAAACCAAAAAGGGTGAAGAGCAGCTGGAGTGTGATATGGTGCTGAGCGCCGTAGGCGTAGCAGCCAACGTAGAGGGTATTGGCCTGGAAGAATTGGGCATTGCCATGGAGCGTGGCCGCATTGTAACTGATGATTATTACCGCACCAATGTGCCGGGTGTTTATGCCATTGGCGATGTAATTAAAGGCCCCTGGCTGGCGCACGTGGCCAGTGCTGAAGGCATTATTTGTGTAGAAAAAATTCAAGGCCACAACCCTGAGCCACTGGATTACAACAACCTGCCCGGTTGTACCTATTGCAGCCCTGAAATAGCCAGCGTAGGCTATACCGAAGCGGCTGCCAAAGAAGCCGGTTATGACATAAAGGTAGGCAAGTTTCCATTCTCTGCTTCTGGTAAGGCCAGTGCTGCCGGTGCCAAAGAGGGCTTTGTGAAGGTAGTATTTGATGCCAAGTATGGCGAGTGGCTGGGTGCCCATATGATTGGCGCCAACGTAACTGAAATGATTGCCGAAGTGGTGGCCGCCCGTAAGCTGGAAACTACCGGCCATGAAATTATTAAATCGGTGCACCCGCACCCCACCATGTCTGAAGCAGTGATGGAAGCCACCGCCGCCGCCTACGACGAGGTGATACATTTATAATAGTTATGAGTTATGAATGATGGGTTATGAGCTTTGAATACTAATTAATTCAATTCAGCTAACTAACCTTTCAAAAAAAATGCCCGGCGCTTGCGCCGGGCATTTTTTATTAGTGCTTGCCACATGAGCAATGAAAGCGCTGTATGCTTTGCGTTTCATAATGCCATTCAAAGGCCTCGTTGTATTGGTCTTGCTCCCAGTAAAAGGTGTCTCGCTTGTTGTCATAATTGCCTACTTCATTCAGCGTTTCAGCATCGTACAGGCGGCCGTTAACCATAGTATGTGTCACGGTTTCTGTATTCATAATGTCATCAAGCGGGTTTTTATCCAGCACAATCAGGTCGGCCAGCTTGCCTGGTTCCAATGAGCCTATTTCATTGTGCATGCCAAGGTACCAGGCGCCGTTCATGGTGGCGGCACGCAGGGCCTGGGCGTTGCTCATGCCGCCCTGGGCCAGCATCCACAGTTCCCAATGGGCGCCGAGGCCCTGCAACTGGCCATGAGCCCCCAGGTTTACATGCACACCCTCATCGTTCAGGGCTTTGCATGATTGCGATACCAGTATGTGGCCATTGTCATACTCCTCTTGCGGTACCTTTACCACACGGCGTGCCCTGGAGTCAACCATAGAGCGGGGCATAAAATTCAACAGGCGCTCTTTGGCCCATACGTCGGTGTTCTGGTACCAGTAGTACTCGCCAGAGTTGCCGCCATAGTTTACAATCAGGGTAGGTGTATAGCCGGTTTGTGTTTCCTTCCATAGGTTAATCACATCACCATACAGGGGGGCAATAGGCAGGTTGTGCTCAATGCCCGTGTGCCCGTCAACCACCTGGGTCAGGTTATGGAAAAAGGTGCTGCCCCCTTCAGGGTATACATGCATTTTTAGCTGGCGGGCAGCCTCTATTACCTGCTGGCGCTGCTCACGGCGGGGCTGGTTGTAGCTTTTTACTGAAAAGGCCCCGAAAGCCTTCGTGCGGCGCAGGGCCGAGAGGGCATCGTCAAGGTTATTGATTACGGCTTTAAAATCACCCTCAGCCCCGTACAGAATAATGCCGGTAGAGTAAATACGTGGGCCCACCATATGGCCTGCCTTGACCATTTCACTTTGGCTGAATACCATTTCAGTGTTTGACGAGGGGTCGTGCGTGGTGGTAACACCATAGGCCAGGTTGGCGTAGTAAGACCATTGCTTTTGTGGGCTTAGGCCATAACGGAAGGTGCCCAGGTGGGCATGCACATCAATCATGCCGGGCATAATGGTTTTGCCGGTGCAGTCAACCACCCTGGCCCCCTGTGGCACCGCAACATTGGGGCCAACCGCTTTAATTTTATTGCCCTCAACCAGTACGGTGCCCTTGTTAATTACCTCATCATTGGGGTTAACAGTAATAATAGTGGCGTTGGTAAAGGCCACAGTGCCTTCTGGGGCATCAGAGGTAAGCTCAAGCCCAATAGGCGTGCCTTCTTTGACAGGTTTGGCAGCAGGTGCGGTGCTGTTGGCTGCATAAGGAAAGTAATCTTTTACGTTAACAGTAAAATACTGGTCGCCCAGGGTCCAGTGCAGCTTTTGGCTGTTGCCGCTCCAATGCACGCTAATGCCAGCATCTTCTGCCACCTGTTGCACCGGTTGGGCGGGCACTAGTGCATTGAGGTTTATGGCCTTGCCAGTATTGGTAAAGGGTACGAGGTATACCTTATGTAATTTGTTAAAGGCCAGCCACTTTTGGTCAGGGCTAAGTATAAACCGGTTGGCGTATTTGCCGGTAAAGTGTGTTTTTTTATCGGTGCCGTCAACCTTTACGCTGCTGTAGCCTTTGTCTAACGCGCCAAAGTAGTAACCCCCGGTTTGGTAGTAAACACGCTGGCCATCATTGCTAAAGGTAGGGTACTGGCCCTGTGCTGTAATAAAATGTGTTGGGCCGCCACCCGCTGCCACCCAGTAAAGGCCTGGCTTTTTGGCATAGGTATACCCCTGGTGAAAGTTGCCCCCATCTTTACGGTACACCACCCGCTGGCCATTGGCAGAGAAAGCCGGGGTGCGGTATATACCAGGGCTTGGTGTAATTTCAATCGGAATGGCTTTGTTGCTTTTCATGTTCAGCACCATAACAGAGCCGCGCCACTGGTCATGCCAGGTTACAAAGGCAAGCTGGTTACCGTCTGGGCTAAAGGCCGGCTCAAACTCAAAGTGGGTGGTTTGCCGGGTAAGGCGGCGGGGCTTGCCGTTGGGCAGCTTTTTAATATACAGGTGGCCTGCTGCGTTAAATACCAGTGTTTTGCCATCGGGCGAAGTAACGGCATGCCTGATGGCTTTGGCAGTGAAGGTAGGCGTATGCACCGGCTGATCAAAACGTACGGTTTGGGCCAGTTTGTGGTTTACTGTGGCCTCAAAGGGTATTTCTACTGGGGGGGTGCCCTCAATGTTTACCTTCCATAATTTGCCTTTGGCCCATATTACAAGGTTTTTGTTATCGGGCAGCCAGTTGTAGTTGGCATATACACCAAAAATGGCCCAGGCCTCTTGCTGGTCTTTGTCAAGCTGGTCATATACAGGGTACTCATGCCCTGTTTCAAGGTTATGAATGTACAGCACGGTTTTGGTGCGTACCCTCTTGACAAAAGCCAGCAACTTACCATTGGGCGATGGTTGGGGGCGTACCGCCCCGCCAGGCCCGCCAGTAATGCGCTCTATTTTATCTTCCTGCATGTCGTACCGGCGCACAATATATATTTGGCCGTTGGGGTCCTTATTGTACTCAAAGGTGGTGCCGCCGCTCATGTCTTCACTAAAGTAAACGTAGCGACCATTGGGCGAGACGTAGGGTTCGCCAGCATCCTGCTGGTCGTTTTTTCGTTTGGTTAGTTGTATGCCAGCCCCCTTTTTATTGGTTATGTTGGCATTGTAAAGCCACATTTCGCCCGCACCCAATGAGCGTTGCGAGGTATAATGCTTACGGGCCACAATGCTTTGGCCGTCGGGCGTCCAGGCGGGGTTATTCAGTAGCCTGAAGCTTTCGCTTGTGATTTGCATGGGGTTAGTGCCATCAGTATTCACTACCCATATATTGTCTCCGCCGCCGGCATCACTGGTAAAGGCTATTTTTTTACCGTCAGGGCTAAAACGGGGTTGCACCTCCCAGGGCAGGCCACCGCGCAGCAGCCTGGCCTGGCCTCCGGTAATGGGCATCAGGTACAGGTCGCCCAGCATATCAAAAACAATTTGTTGGCCATCGGGGCTTACGTCAAGGTTTAGCCAGGTACCTTCTGATGTAGTGAATGAAATATCCTTGTAAGTTCCGGGCGGTTGGTTCACATCCCATTTCTTCTCTGTAGGGCCATCTGTGGTTTGTGCCGTGCCTTGCGCCGAACCAAAGGCAAGCACCAGCAACAAGAACAGGCGGTATTGGTATTGTTGTCTCATCTGGTTTTATAGGTATGAATGTTAGTTAGAAATCATTTTTTAAAGGTTTGCCATGCCTGTTTGTAGTGAGGCATGATAGAAAAGTAAGGCATCTCGTTGGCCTGGCTGGGGGCATACAATGCATAATCATAGCCAAATGGCCGTGAGGTAAGAATAACAAAAAAAACGAATACTATACCAGTAAGCCAGTAGCTATTTTTGTTATGGATCTGGATAAAGGTATGAACGCAACAATCAATACAAAATACTCATTTTTAAGTGTACTGGTAGCGGGCACTATTACAGCCCTTGCTGCGGCACTATTGAACGCCCTGTATGACCTTTGTTATACTACTATAACCGGTATTGTACTGCCGGGTAGCTTTTCAATAT
>CAZXTW010000420.1:0-5959 GCA_964643525.1 uncultured Roseivirgaceae bacterium | reverse complement strand
GGTGCGCAGGTATATGCTACAGGCAGTGACCTTTCAGAGGTAAACTTTATGTTCAGCCTGGGGGGCGATGGCACTTTTCTTGAGTCGGTAACCCATATGGGTAGAAACCAGAAGCCCATTCTGGGTATTAATACAGGCAGGCTGGGGTTTTTGGCCAATGTGCCCAAAGAACGTATTGCCGAAGGCATTCATGCCCTGATGCAAAACTCGTTTGATATAGACCAGCGGGCCATGGTATATTTAGAGTCTGACATTGATTTGTTTGGTGAAACCAGCTTCGGGTTAAATGAATTTGCAATAATGAAGCGCGATTCATCGTCAATGATCACTGTAATTACGTATATTGACGGTGAGTATTTAAACTCTTACTGGGGTGATGGTTTAATTGTTTCAACCCCTACGGGTTCTACCGGTTATTCATTGAGTTGTGGTGGGCCTGTAGTTATACCACATTCGCACAACTTTGTAATTACGCCGGTTTGCCCACATAATTTAAATGTGAGGCCCATGGTGGTTTCAGATAGCTCAATCATTTCATTTGAAATTACCGGGCGGGGTAAAAACTTTCTGGTATCGTTAGATAGCCGGTCAGTTACGGTTGATGCCCGCGTGCAGTTGGCCATTAAAAAGGCTGATTTTAAGGTGAAGATGATTAAAATAGACCAGCATAACTTCCTGGATACCTTAAGGAATAAGCTCAACTGGGGCTTAGATATACGAAATTAATTCCTTTTTTTATCCAAACCGTTTCTTTACTTTTGTTACGCATCACAAATACGCTCTATCAATAAATCGAAACTTACTGCTTTATGAAAAAGCTAACGTTTTTTTTGATTTTCTTCCTATTATTTAGCCTTGCTAATGAAGCCATGGCCCAGTATCGTCGCGGGGGCACCAGAAGAATATCCAACTATACCAGTGGAAGAATTGCCTTCTCGCCTATAAAGCGCTACAACGCAATAGGTGTTACTGTAAATGCGCTGAATTATTTTGGTGATTTATCGCCATTATCAAATGCGACAAGTACTGATATTTCATTTACCAGGCCCGGTATAGGCCTTTTTGCGCAGCACCGGTTTGGCCCGAGGTACAGTTTGAGGCTCACAGCATCGTGGGGCAGGCTGAGCGGCAGTGATGAATCAGCAGAAGCAACCGACCCTGATGCGTTTTTTCGTTATGCAAGAGGGCTGCACTTTCGCAATGATATCAAAGAACTTTCGTTAGTAGCTATATTCGACCTGTTCCCGAACAACGGAACTGCATCTACCAGGGTAGTATTTACACCCTATTTGTATGTTGGTGGTGGGTTAATGTTTCATAACCCCCAAGCTTTGGCACCGGCTGGTTTGTTAAGCGCTGACGGCTCGCCGCACCCACAGGCAGGGCAATGGGTTGATCTGGAGCCACTTGGTACTGAAGGGCAGTATGCCACATTACCGGCAGACTACCCTCCGGTAGAAACCTACAGCAAAATGCAGATTAACTTTCCGCTTGGCTTGGGTATCAGGTATCGGGTGAGTTCTAATATGGACTTTTCGTTCGAGATGGGCGCAAGGTTCTTGTTCTTTGACTACATCGATGACGTAAGTGACCGCTATATTGACCTCGGTTTGTTTAATACCGGTGATTCTGATCAGGATATTCTGGCCAGAGCATTGTCAGACCGGTCAAGAGAGGCCACTTTCGCCAATTCTGGTACAGCCCGCAACCAGGCAATTATTGATAGCCGCCTTACCCTGCAAGACTATGTGTCTGCTGGTGATGGTAATGTGTACACTACTTATGGTGGCTTTGGCAGGTTTAGAGGTGCGACTGATACCGGAGACCCTGGTAACATCCGTGGCAATTCTGAAGACAATGACTTTTACTGGGTTACCTCCCTCCAACTATCTTACATACTTGGCGGCGGTGGCTTCAGAAAAGCCAAATTCAGATAGCAGAAAGCTTTAAGTATTTGACTTGTTTATATGAAAGGAATTATTGGGGGAAAACCCATTGGAGGTTTTCCTTTTTTTGTGCTCTTATTTTTCCTGGTGCAAGCCGCCTATGCTCAGAAATATGAGATAGGTGTAGGCATAGGAGGATTGAATTACACCGGTGATATTGCTAAAGATATCCGGTTTTTAAATACTCGGCCTGCGGCCACATTTCTGTATAGAAATAATATAAGCCGGTCTATTAGCCACCGCATTACCCTAACCGGGGGCAGGCTTACCAGCAGTGATGAAGATGCCTCAGACCCTGTGTTGGGTGGCCAGCGCAATGCGGGCTTTGGTGTAACCCTGGTTGAGGTAGGTACTGCATTTGAGTACAACTTTCTTGATTTCAGGAAGGAAGACTCGCAGATTGACTGGTCGCCTTACTTCTTTCTGGGGGTAAGCTTTTTTTATTTTTCAGGCAGTGATGACCTGAACAACAATTACAGCAGCTTTCAGCCTGCCATACCCTTAGGGGTTGGGGTAAAATGGAATGCCACGAAACGCCTTAACTTTGAGTTTGAAGTAGGGGTACGCAATACCTTTTATGATTTGTTAGACAACATTTCAGAAGGGGATCTGAATGACCGCAACTTTCAGTTTGGCAATGGGGTAGATAAAGACACTTTTTACTACTCTGGCTTTACAGTAACCTACACCTTATTTACTGTACCCTGCCCACACACCTACCATGACCCGCCCTTTTAACGAATATTAACACGCCCGGTTAGGCACAGGGTTTAATTTACGTTGTAAAATGTTAAATTTGCAACTATTTCGTAAGAGTGCCGGATGAAAGACAAGATCAATTTAAACAATATACCCAAACACATTGCCGTTATCATGGACGGCAACGGGCGTTGGGCAAAAGGCAAGGGCGCTCAGAGGTTGTTCGGTCACAAGCATGCCGTCAAGGCAGTACGTGAAGTTACTGAAGGATGCGCTGAGCTGGGTGTAGGGTACCTTACCTTGTATGCTTTCTCAACTGAAAACTGGTCACGGCCAAAAGAAGAAGTTAACGGTTTAATGAACCTTTTGGTGCTCACCCTGAAAGATGAACTACGGACTTTAAGCGAAAATAACATACAGTTAGCCACTATTGGCGATACCGATAAGTTGCCCAAAAAAGCACAGAAAGAATTACGTGAATCAATTGAGGCCACAGCAGGAAATGACGGGATGATTTTAACACTGGCGTTGAGCTACAGTGGCCGGCGGCAAATTATTGAGGCAATGAAAAATATTGCCAAAGATTATAAAGACAACCACTTCGACCTGAACGACATAGACGAACGGATGATTTCCCGTTATTTAAACCCCATGCAACATCCTGATCCCGAACTACTGATCAGAACCAGTGGAGAGATGCGCATTAGCAACTTTTTGCTGTGGCAAATTGCATACACAGAATTGTATATGACCAATGTATTATGGCCCGATTTCAGGAAACAGCACTTGTATGAGGCCCTGTTGGATTATCAGAAACGGGAGAGGAGATTTGGTAAAATAAGTGAACAGGTAAAAGTGTAGCCTACATGAAAAAATTTACTCTTAGTATTACTGTACTGCTCATCATTTTTTCTACAGCTGCTTTTGGTCAGTTGCGCTTTGGAAATACTGACTTCAGAAACAGAGGTACAGATTTTAAGCCTAACTATTCAAACCCGCAGGAATATGAGATTGCCGAGATTAAAGTATTAGGCTCTCAATTTTTAGATGAAAACGCCCTGATATCACTTTCAGGCCTAAAAGTTGGCGACAAGATTAAGATACCTGGTGATGCCATTAGTGGCGCCATTAAGAAATTATGGGCACAGGGTATTATTGGTAATGTGGCCATTTATGTAGCTAAGGTTGATATGGGCAAAGTTTACCTCAATATTGAATTGACTGAACGGCCCAGGTTAACCCGGGTGTCATTTAAAGGGGTAAACCGAACCCAGCAGGGTGAACTCAATGACAAGGTAAAGCTAATTAGAGGCAGGGTACTGACAGACGCAATTGTTAAAAATGCTGAACTGGCCGTTACCAAACACTTTATTGAAAAGGGCTTTTTGAATACAGAGGTAGCCATTGAACGTGAAAAAGACACGCTGGTATCAAACGGGATGCAGCTTACTTTTATAGTGAATAAAAAGAGTAAGGTTAAGATTAACAGCATAGCTTTTGACGGCAATGAGCAGTATGATGATGTGAAGCTGCGTAAGAAAATGAAAAACATGGGTGAGAAGCCCAGGATTTCAGTTTTTAAAGATGTGTTTTACAAAACGGTTGGTGTTGTTGTGCACCCAAAGCGGGCTAAAGACTACGTTAAGTCAATCAGAAGCCTTGACGGGAACTCTATGAAGGCCTACATCAACAAACATGTGAAGCTGAATGTGTTCAAAGGGGCCAAATACGATAAATCATCATTTGATGAAGACAAGGGCAACCTGGTAAACTTTTACAATTCAAAGGGGTATCGTGACGCCAGAATTCTTTCTGACACCATTATTAACCATGACAGCAAAACCATAGATATTAAGATGCAGGTCTCAGAGGGGCAGAAGTACTACTTCCGCAACATTTTCTGGTCTGGTAATTATATTTATGAAGATGAGCAGCTGGCCAAAGTACTGGGCCTGAAAAGGGGTGATGTGTATGACCTGGAGGTAATTAACGAGCGGCTTAACTTTAACCCAACCGGTACTGACATTACTTCATTGTATATGGACAATGGCTACCTGGCCTTTAGCATTGAGCCGGTAGAGGTTGAAATTGATGGCGATTCTATTGACGTTGAAATGCGTATTCGTGAAGGAGGCCAGTTTACCATAAATAAGGTAATTATTAAAGGTAACGACAGAACGAACGACCATGTGATTCGCAGGGAAATAAGAACCCTGCCCGGGCAAAAGTTTAGTCGTTCTCTGTTAATCAGAACAAACAGAGAGCTGGCTCAGTTGGGCTATTTTGATCCAGAGCAAATTGGTATACAGCCCTACCCGAATCCATCTACCGGCATGGTAGATATTGAGTATACCCTGGTTGAGAAGCCCAGCGATCAGGTTGAGCTGTCAGGTGGCTGGGGTGGTGCCTTTGGCTTTGTTGGTACCCTGGGCCTGGTATTTAATAACTTCTCAATTAAAAATGTAACTGATATTAAAAAGTGGCGCCCACTGCCAGTAGGCGATGGCCAAAAGCTGGCCGTTAGGGTACAGGCTAATGGTAGGCGCTTTCAAAGTTACTCGCTTTCATTTTCTGAGCCCTGGTTAGGTGGCCGCAAGCCCAACTCGCTTTCATTAAACTTAACACGTTCTATACAGCGTGTACAGGTGCCAGAGTTTGTTGAAGATGAAAATGGCAACCAGGTGCTGGTACCATTGGGCATTAATGACTTTAATGGCTCATTGTCAGTAACCGGTATAACGCTGGGGTTAGGCCGCAGGGTTAGCTGGCCTGATGACTTTTTTACACTCAGCAATTCAATTTCATACTTAATTTATGACCTAGACAACTTTGAGAACTCACTGGGCTTTAGTACGGGTACATCAAACAGTATTACCTTCAATACCACCATTGCCCGTAATAGCGTTGATAACCCGATGTTCCCCAGAAGTGGCTCTTTGCTGTCATTGGCTGTTTCTCTCACCCCGCCCTATTCGTTATTTAGCGATAAAGACTATTCAACATTAACCAATGCTGAGCGCTATAACCTAGTAGAGTACCATAAGTGGATGTTCGATGCCAAGTACTACTTAAACCTGGCTGGTAATCTGGTTATGGAGGCTCGTGGGCACCTGGGCTTTATTGGCTCTTATACTGACAGAACCGGTATTAGCCCGTTTGAGCGCTTTCAGTTAGGTGGGGCAGGCCTTACAGGGCAAAACTTTATACTTGGTACTGAAGTGGTGGGCTTACGCGGTTATGAGGACAATACCGTTACACCTCCAAACTTTGGCCTGGGGGGCATTGTAGACCAAGACCAGATTAGGGGCGGTGTA
>CAZXTW010000419.1:0-5962 GCA_964643525.1 uncultured Roseivirgaceae bacterium | reverse complement strand
TCTGGCCACCGCCTGGGCACTGTCGAAGTAGAAAACGCCATTAATGAGCACCCCAAGGTGGTTGAATCGGCCGTGGTGGGCTACCCCCATGAAATTAAGGGGCAGGGCATTTACGCCTATGTTATTTGTGATATGGAAGGCCGCAGTGAAGCTAACCTGACCAAAGAGATTCGCGAAACAGTAGCCAAAATTATTGGCCCCATAGCCAAGCCCGATAAGGTGCAGATTGTACCCGGCCTGCCCAAAACCCGCTCAGGCAAAATTATGCGCCGCATATTGCGCAAAGTAGCTGAAGGTGAAACCGATAAACTGGGCGAAACCTCAACCCTACTGAACCCTGAGGTGGTAGAGGCCATCATCAAATCGGCCGAAACAGTGCCCGGCTGATAAACACTGATTAATTAACTACCCATGCAGCTGCCTGCTTATGCGGGCAGCTGCTCTTACCCCTGGCCTATGCCTGCAGCAAACACCATTGTAAACCGGGTGGCAGAGTTTATGGCAGCCTACCCCCCGTTTGAGTTTATGGCCAGCACCGCCGTGCAGCAGCTGGCCGCCCAGGTTAATATTCAGTACTTTACGGCCAAACAGCCCGTATTCAGTACTGGCGATGCCGGCCACCAACACCTATACCTGGTACGCGAAGGGCAGGTAACCTTAAGCAATGACGAGGGTCCGGTAGATATTTGCGATGAGGGTGACCTGTTTGGGGTGCGGTCAATGCTTACTGAAAAGCCTTATGTGCTTACAGCCGTTACGGCAGAAGAGAGCCTGCTGTACCTGGTGCCGATTGCAGCTTTTAAAGCCGTCATGGCAGCCAATGCCAAGGTAGCCCTGTATTTTTCTGAAGGGCTGGCTGCCGGGCAAACGGTACTGGGCAAGCCTACCAACGCAGCCGCCCCAGGCAACCAGTTGCATGGCCTGCGCCTTGAAACCTACACAGCCTTAACCGTGCCCCCACCAGGCAGGGCCTTGGTGCAGTGCCTACCAGATACCACCATACAAGCCGCCGCCCAGCAAATGACCACCCAACGGGTGGGCTCTATCGTAATCACAGCACCCGGCGGGCAGCCATTGGGCATTTGCACTGATGCTGATTTGCGCAAGCAGGTAGCCACCGGGCTTACCCCACCCCAGGCCAGCATCAGCACCATTATGAGCCACCCCGTACTGACTACTAAACCAGAGCCACTGGTGCATGAAGTACTGCTGGCCATGATGCACCACCAGGTGCATCATTTATGTATTACTGAAGACGGCACCCCCAATACCCCTGCCCTGGGCATTGTGGCCGAGCGTGACTTACTATTGCTTCAGGGCAACAACCCGGTGGCCCTGGTTAAATCAATCAAAAAAAGCAGTACAGTAGCTGAGCTGCCCCCCATCCGCAACCAGGCTGAGGCGCTGTTGAGGCAGTACCTGCAGCAAGAGCTGGCCATGCCCTACCTCACAGGGGTAATTACTGCCGTAAACGATGCCCTGATTGTAAAGGCCATTGCCCTGGCCGAGGCAGCACTAGCGCAGGAAGGCATGCAACGCCCCACAGCAGACTTTTGCTGGTTACAGCTGGGTAGTGAGGGCCGTGAAGAGCAGCTGTTGCGCACTGACCTTGACAATGCCATTGTTTACACTGACCCACCCCCAGAAGAAGCAGCCGCTACGCAAGCCTACTACCTGGCGCTGGGCCAGCATGTGGTAAATACACTGGTAGCCTGCGGCTTTGAGCGGTGCCCGGCTGATATGATGGCCAGCAACCCCAAATGGTGCGCCCCCTTAAGTACGTGGAAGGGCTACTTTAAGCAATGGATTACTGTGCCAGAGCCAAAGGCCCTGATGATGGCCAGCATATTTTTTGACTTCAGGGGCGAATACGGCAACCTGCAACTGGTCAGGCAGCTTGAGGCACACATTAGCACCCTCATGGAGCAGGAAAGCCTGTTTTTAAACCACCTGGCCAGCAATGCCCTGCAGAACCCGCCACCGCTTAGCTTTTTCAAGAACTTTATTGTTGAAAAGGGCGGCGAACACCGCGATACGTTTGATGTAAAACTACGCGCCATGATGCCCCTGGCCGATGCAGCCCGGGTACTATGCCTGCAGCACCGCCTTTTTAAGGAAAAAAGCACCTTTAAGCGCTTTGAGTTAATGGCTGCCACCGAGCCAAAAAATGCTGCGCTTTACCAAGAAGCTGCTACAGCCTATGAGCGTTTAATGCGCGTGCGCGTACAGAACGGCCTGCGCCATCAAGACTCTGGCAGGTATATTGACGTGAAACAACTGGGTAAAATGGAACGCCAAATGCTCAAGAATACCTTTGAGCCTGTGCATGCCCTGCAAAAAATGCTGTCGGTGCGGTTTCAGTCTGCTTATTTTAACGCGGGCTAATGTTTGCGCGCACAAAACCACACCCCACGGCCCCTGCCTATTGGCAGGCTTACCAGGCCGGTACAAGTCCCAAGCTGCCGCGGCGCACGCCTATTGACACCCTGCGCTTTGTAGTGGTTGATACTGAAACCGATGGCTTTGAGCACAATCAGCTGGTATCAATAGGTTATGTGCCAGTGCAAAACAACCTGGTGCTTACCAGCCAAAGCAAAGAGTTTGTAGTGCAAAGCCAACAACCGCTAGCTACTGAGGGCATTGCCGTGCATGGCATTATGCCAGCGCAATGCCAGGTGGGTGTGCCCGTGCACGAGGCCCTGCAACACTGCCTGCACGATTTTACAGGGGCTGTTGTGGTGGGGCACCGTATTGCTTATGACATACAAGTGCTCAATAATGCACTGAAGGGCATGGTGCCTGGCAAGCTGGTTAACCCTGTGATTGACACCTATGATTTGGCTGTGCGCGTGGCTGGCAGCCCTGTAGCAACAGCCCAAAACGAAGGCAAAAAGTATGGCCTTGATTCATTATGCCAACAATACCACATACCCTGTGTCGACCGCCACACGGCTGCAGGCGATGCATTCATTACAGCACAGCTACTGCTGAAGCTATTGGCCAAGCTACGGCACAGAGGGGTTACTACCTACGGCCAGTTGGCAAAAAGGCGCTTTACTTTATGGGGGTAGCCCATTAGGTTTACAGATTAACCTTAATTTTGGGTATGCCTTCTGTTTTTAACACTGCTTTGAATCTTTACCGGGCTTCTTATGCCAACCACCCTAGAGGGGTATGGTCATTGGCTATACTGAGCTTTGTAAACCGCATGGGCACTATGGTATTGCCCTTTTTATCGGTTTACCTCAGCACGGTTAGGGGCTTTACCCTTCAAGAAACAGGGCTAATTGCCAGTGCATTTGGGTTTGGCTCTTTTGCAGGTGCCTGGCTGGGTGGTAAGGTAATCAATTGGGTTGGGCCATTATGGGTAATTAAGGGCAGCATGTTTTTGGGTGGGGTGTTTTTAGTATCCATCCAGTGGGCCAATGGCTTTTACAGTACCTATACTTTAATTTTTATGGCCTCTATATTTGGTGAAGCCTACAGGCCTGCCTTAATGACAGCCCTTTCTGGTTACGTGCCTCCAACTGAAACAGGGCGCAGTATGTCATTAATCAGGCTGGCCATTAACCTTGGGTTTACGGCTGCGCCTGCCATTGGTGGTTTTGTGGCGGCTACTATTGGCTACCAATGGTTGTTCTGGATTGACGGCAGCACCTGCCTGCTGGCGGCCTTTTACTTTCATTGGGCCACTACTAAATACAAGTACAACACCAATGCCGCTCAAAAAGATAACCAAACCAGCCACATAACGCCACCCCCCTACCGCAACAGGCTGTACCTGCTGTTTTTATTGGCAGCGGTATTTGGCGGCTTTACTTTTATGCAGTGGTTTCAATCAGTGCCTGTGTTTATTAAAACCGTTTGGCAGTATGACGAACGCTACATAGGCCTGCTCATGGCGCTAAGCTCTGTTGTAATTATTATTTTTGAAATGCCGGCCATTCACTACCTTGAGCAGCAAAACCTTAAGGGCAAAGCCCTTCTTGCCGGCCTGGCTTTAATGGCTGGCGGCTTTTTAATTTTGCTTTTCCCGGCCTCTTACCTTACCGGTATAGCCATGATGCTGGTGTTTACATTTGGCGAGGCTTTGTATTTGCCATTGGTCAACACCCTGGCCATTAACACCAGCCCTGTAAGCAGAAAGGGCGATTACATGGCCTGGTATTGGATGGCCTGGTCTGTTGTGAATATCATTGCCCCCACTGCCGGGCTTACCATAGCCAGTGTGGCAGGCTTTTCTGTATTTTGGATGGGCCTGGCAGGCACCACAGGCATTAGCATGGTGTTGATGTGGATTTACATGCGCAAGCAACAATTTCAATAATGTGCTTGAGCTGTATCACTTGCCTTGCTGTCACTTTTTGTATTAACTTACGCCAATACACAGCCCCTGTTTCAATCGTGAAAACTATGGTCAATAGAGAAAAGCTTTTTCTGGAGCCCTACTTTGATTTTGACTCCATTTTACCCGCAGATTATTTTGAGGTTCTGATTAGCAGCACAGAAAACAACCAATGGGTGCTGTTTTATATAGATGACCAGGAGGCTGAGACCGAGTATGGCCCTTATGATATGAAAGAGGTGCTAGAACGTATTGTTCTAGCACCATTTTTTATAGACGAGATTGTTTTTGTGTATCATTTGGTTGAGCACAACAATGAAACACTCAATGCTTTAGGGGTAGACCTACTCAAGCATTTGGCCAACCGATAAGGCTATTGCTGCGTGCAGGTATAGCCAATGCTCATGGTAGTACTCTTGCCTGTGGCAGCAACATTTTGCGTAATGTTAGTTGGGTAGCCTTCAACATTGTACGTATAGTCATAGGTACTGATTTCTTCAATCGGGCCATTACGGCCTATACTTCTTGATATGCGCACAATATTATTTTGGTTTGTGCTTTGCCCTATTGAAAAATAGCCAACCTGGTTTATTGGCAGCTGTTCTATGGCCATCATTCCCAAAAAGCCAGGTGTTTTCTTGTCGTCATATTCATAATACCAAAACTCATTGGTTCTGTTGCGGTACCGGTCTAAGCGCTGTATTACATTACCGTTGGCATCATACGTATACAATACAGAGCGTGGCAGTTCTACTTCTGGTGCCCGGCTAAATGTGCTGTAGGTTGTATTCATCAGGTCATACGCCAAATTACCATTCTGAATGTAGCCATTGGCAGTAAAGTGTACATTGTCACTGCGTATTTCGCTGCTGTTCGGGTCGTAGGTAAACCAATTGTTATAGTTGGCAGCAAGGGTTACCATATTTTGCGAAAGTTGGTTCACATATGGCTTTGTATTGGGGTTCAGGAAGCCGTGTACCTCTTGAAAAACTACCGTTCTGAAAGGCAAGCCAGTTCGGTCAGTCAAGGCAGATAAAAACGAAATAAACTTATTGTTATACCGTTCTACATTGTCAAGAATGCCAGCGTCGCGCTCGCCGTGTATCCATACAAGGCTAATCGTGGTTACGTTTTTATCCATATCGGCCAGGGCAGCTACCGCCTGGTTAATGTTATCCACCAGTTGGGGGAAGGCACTGTGGGGGTCAGTAGGGTCAGCTTCAGGCTCAAAGTCAAAGCCATTATCCTGATAAAATAGCGAGGCACCACCCCAGGCTCTGTTGAACAGGTAATGTTCCTGATTTGGATATTCCTGCGACAGGCGGTAGGCAACCTGGTGGTGTGGCCCTACTTTAAAAGGCGTGGTTTCATTCACTATTTTAAACCTGTTATCTGTACGCCAGTCATACATCTGCACGTTTGGTATTGGTTCTGTAATATAAGCGTTTTCAGGGGCAAGGTCATCTAATAAAGCCTCTCCAGCGTTTGATTGCCCAGTAACCACTACCAGGTTAACTGATTCCTGAAAGGCCAGCCCCATGCCACGGGGGCGCTCACGGTCAATCAAACCCACATCATTATAGCGCTGGGTTACCTCAACTGAGGTACCGTCAAACG
>CAZXTW010000418.1:0-5970 GCA_964643525.1 uncultured Roseivirgaceae bacterium | reverse complement strand
ATGCTTCTGTCGGCAGAGGCTTCAATGACTTCACCAACCTGCAAGCTGGCCACCAGTTGTGGCAGCACCACCGAGAGGTTAAATATACCCATATACAGGCCCAGCTTACTTTTGGGTATGCGGTCACTCATGGCAGCAAAGGGCAGGCTGACCGTAGCCCCCCAGCCCACACCAGCAATGGCCATTAAGATGTACAGCATAGTGGCCGATTTGGCAAAGAGGGCAATGGCAGCATAGCTGGCTGCCATCAGTGCAATAGACAGCATGTGGGTGCGGTTGCGCCCAATTTTTTTGGTAAGCGGCAACAGGGCAATGGGCACCAATGCCCCCATGGCATTTAATATTAAAAAGGCCACATCAATGATAACGCCCACCTCATTGTCGCTGGTAACGGGTATTTGATCTTTTATATAGGCAAACATGTAAATAAACATGCTTTGTACGCCCACCCAGGTAAAGGCGTGGGCCAGTAGTATTTTTTGAAACTCGCGCATGTCATCTTCTTTAGATGCGCCGCGCACCACCACATACAGGCCCATAACCACAGTTAGCGCCAGGCAAATGTATTCTACCACAAAGTGGCTTACTTCTATTTTTAACAGTTTTACAGGTATGCGGTAAGCTGCAAACAGCAACAGGCCCCATAAGGGCTGCAATACGGTTAGTATGCGTACAAACTGGGTGCCTTTGCCACCGTAGGTGCTGTCGTTAGGGCCGCCGGCCTGGTTGTCATCATCTTCTGCTGCAAGTGTTCTGGGCTCTTCAATAAAAAAGGTGGGCAGTACCGAGCAGGCAAACACCAAAAACACACCCAGGTATATTAAGGTGTATTTATCAAAAACGGCCCCAATGGCATAAGCCCCAACGCCCAATGAGCCTGATATGGCCTGCATCCAGGTGTAGCCCTTGGTGCGGTAAGCTGGCGGGGTTACATCAGCAATGATTGACCGCGTTGGGTTAAAGCTGATGTTGATAGAAATATCAAGAAACAGGGCCACGGTAATGGCTATTCCAAAAATACCGTCAAGGCCCATGCTGCTGTTAATGATATCCATATTGGGCAGGGCCAGCAGGCTTAGGGCGGCCAGGGTGCCCCCAATAATAATAAAGGGCCTGCGGCGGCCCTTCCAGAACCACACATTGTCACTTATTAAGCCAATAATAACCTGGCCCAAAATACCGGCAATGGGCCCTGCGGCCCAAACAATGCCTATTTCGTCAATTTCTAAATGGTATTTTGTGTTTAAGATCCAGCTCAGTGCCGATATCTGGATGCTTAATGCAAAGCCCATGGCAGTAGAGGGCAGGCTTAAAATGGCAAAAAATGAGTTAGATAGATTTTTCTGGATGTTCAGCATAAAATGCGGTTCGTGTAGATTAAGCTCCTAAAACTAACCGCACAATATGCAATCAATCTGTCAATACTCCAAATATTTTATTACCACCCCCAGGTGCCCGGCCCGCCTTTAAAAGGGCCCACTACGTCGCTGGTAATCCACCCGCCGTAAAAACCACCGGGTTGGGGCTGCACCAGTTCATCATTTACATAGCAGGCGTCCATTAGCTGCGGGTAAAAGGCCACATGATCTTTTAACAAGGCAAAGCGCTCATTGGGGTTGGGGTAATACCAGCCCGCCTGCTGTATTTCTTTATTGCCTACCTGAATGTTGTAGTACCGTGCAGCGCCTTTAAATTCACAAAATGATTGTTGGGAATGCACTGTGAGGTACTCCATGCGGATATCGGCCATGGGCAGGTAATATACCGGGGGGTGGCTGGTTTCAAGCACGCGCACGCTGCGGTTGGTGCTGGCCAGCGTTATGCCGCCTGTTAGTATGCGTATGTGTTTGGTGGTAGCCTCTGCCACTGGTGGGCGGGGGTAGTCCCACACTGACTCTTGCCCCGGCTGGGGTTTAATCTTTTTTATAGCCATAAAGCGTATAAATAATGCCGTTGTTTAAATTAGTAACTTCAATCTATAGTTCATGAAACATTAAATGGTGCTATAAGGTGCAAAAGCGTATCAGGTATATTGTATCGTTTTCAATGCTGGCTGGTATTGTGGTGCTGTTGTTGTGGCCCAGGGCCACCCGGCAGGTACCTTATGCTACCCAACCCAGTGTTGCATTGAGCCCTTTTGATGTGGTAAAAAGCCAGTTGACCGCTTTAAAGCAAAACGACTACCCCAGTAAAGATTTTGGTATTAGTGTAGCCTATAATTACGCAAGCCCTGCCAACCGGGCCAACACGGGCCCCTTGCGGCAATTTGTTAAACTACTGCACCAGGGCAGTTATGCCGCTTTGCTGAACCACCAGCGGCACAGCATTGAAGAGTATGCTGTTAATGCCAATAATGCAGTGTTGTTTGCCTTCCTTGAATCGGCCACGGGTAAAAAGCTGATGTATGTTTTTAAGTTGTCAAGGCAGTTGGAAGCACCTTATGCTGATATGTGGATGACTGACTCGGTGTTGTTGCATGATGCCGTAGATGATACCACGCCTGAAATTACGATTTAATGATTTTGATTAATTGAGTTATGCACATTAGAAAAGCAGTAGCCAACGAGGCCGGTACCATTGTTGATTTTCAAGTGGCTATGGCCCGCGAAACAGAAGACCTGGCCCTTGATGCCGCCACCGTACGCCGTGGGGTGGAGGCTGTTTTTGCTGAGCCCACCAGGGGCACTTATTATGTGGCCGAAATAAATGGCCAGGTTGCTGGTGCCTTGCTGGTAACTTACGAGTGGAGCGAGTGGCGCAATGGCACCGTTTGGTGGATACAGTCAGTTTACGTACCTGCCAACTACCGGGGGCAAGGGGTGTATAAGGCCATGTACAATTATTTAAAGGATATAGTACTTGCAGATGACAGCCTGAAGGGCATTAGGTTGTATGTTGAAAAGAGCAACCACCGGGCCACAGCGGTATACAATGCCATGGGCATGACCGACCAGCATTACAATTTGTTTGAATGGTTAAAGTGATTTTTTGATGCATGCCGAACACTTTTGATTCAGGGGCGATTTGCCCGGTTTCAATATTTGTAATGGCGGTGGGCTATTGCTTGTGGTGGTTTGCAATACTGTTACTGATTGCCAGGGCATAATAAAAAGATCATATATATTAAACCAGGCGTTTGCTTGTAATAAATTGTTTCTTCTAACTTTGTACGCATAAAATCATTCTTATAAAATTATGACCGATACACTCAAAGTAAACGAAGATCTGAAGCTGGCTTGTCAGGATATGTGGGACACATACAAGAAGCTTGACTTGGAAGAGTTCAAAGACCTTGAGTCAAAGTTAGAGTTTGTGATTGGCAGCTATGAGTGGGACAAAAACCCCATAGGCCTACATGAAGTAGGTGCCTACGCGCTTGATAAACTGAAAGCTTACAAGAAAGAGAAGCCCAGAAAAGTGAATAAGAAGATTATTGACAAATCTGGTAAGGCAATTCTTGCCTACGAAGAGCTAAACGTAGCTACTGCCTAAAGTAGCTTTTTCAGAATCTTAATGGCACAGCCACCGTGTAACCCGTCGGTGGCTTTTTTATGCCGTTAAGGCTAGTTCGTTCTTTACCATGGGTAGTTTTTGCATGTAGGTTACTTCAATCATGGGGTAGCCAAAATCGTCAACCACCTTGCCGCAAATTCTGTAAAAGCCTTTGCCCTTAAACGGGTAGCGCATGGCCACCTGCGGAAAGTGGGTGGTATCAAACACAATGCCCTGGTGGTCATAAAAGGTAGCAAAGTACATGGTTTTGCCATCTTTAGTGCGGGTATACTTAATGGTAACGAGGTAGCCTGTAATTTGCACCGTTTGTGTTAGCTTTTGTGCCATGCCCTGTGCGGTGGTGTTATCAGCATACTGGCTGTCTAACAACAAAAAAGGGTTACACAGCGGAAAACCCAGCAACTCAATTTCATCAAAGGCATCTTCATACGGTTGTGGCTCTAGCTTGGGCAAGGTGTAGTTAGGGTTTAAGTCATCAAACAGGCTTGTGGTAGGCTTCTTATGCTTTTTTTGGCCAAAGTACATGTAAGCATCCCACAGCAGCTCACGCTTGGCGCGCCCGGTAAACCTGAAGGCCCCAATGCGAATTAAAATGCGCAGTTGCTCAAGGCTGGTGGGTATGCGGCGCACAAACTGGTCAAGGCTGGTATAGGGGCCGTTTTGCTGGCGCTCTTGAGCAATGCCCTGCCCCAGCTTACGCTCCAGGCTGCTCAGGTGTATGAAGCCTATATAAATGTGGCTGCCCTTAATAGTAGTGAGGTACAGGCTTTGGTTTACACAGGGGGCTTCAATAATGCCGCCATCCATGCGGGCCTCGTGAAAGTAAAACTCAGTTTTGTAAAAGCCGCCAAAGTTATTGATTACCCCCACCATAAACTCTAAGGGGTAGTGGGCCTTGAGGTACAGGCTTTGGTAGCTTTCAACCGCATAGCTGGCCGAGTGTGCCTTTGAAAATGAATAGCCCGAAAAGCTTTCTATCTGGTCCCATACGGTTTTGGTAATGGCCTCATCATAACCGCGCGCGCGGCAGTTGTCAAAAAACTTATCTTCTACCTTCTGAAACTCTTTGCGTGACCTGAACTTGCCCGACATGCCCCGGCGCAGCACGTCGGCCTCGCCCAGGTCAAGCCCGGCAAAGTAGTGGGCTACCTTAATCACATCTTCCTGATACACCATAATGCCGTAGCTCTCTTGCATGAGGTCTTTCATGATGGGGTGTATGTACTGAAAGTTGTGTGGGTTGCGGTGCCTGATGATGTACTCGCGCATCATGCCCGAGCGGGCCACCCCCGGCCTGATGATAGAGCTGGCCGCCACCAGCGTGAGGTAGTCGGCACAGCGCAGCTTGCCCAGCAGCATGCGCATAGCGGGCGATTCAACGTAAAAGCAGCCCATGGTTTTGCCCTGTTGCAGCAGGGCCTTTATTTTGGTATCCTGCTTAAAGTCAGTAAACCGAGAGGTATCTACCTCAATGCCCCGGTTTTGTTGTACCAGCTGGGCCGTGTCTTTAATATGGCCCAGCCCCCGCTGGCTCAGTATGTCAAACTTATAAATGCCCATATCTTCTGCCGCATGCATTTCAAAATGGGTGGTGGGCATGCCTTTGGGGGGCAGGTTGGTGGCTGTATAGGCATAGATAGGCAGCTCGGTAATGACTACCCCGCCGGCATGTATGCTTAGGTTGTTGGGTATTTCTACAATGCGGGCGGCATACTTAAAAATAAGCCTGGTAATATCATCTTTCTGGGCGTATTGCCTGGGGTGGGCTACCAGTTGGTCTATTTCATTTTTGGGCAGGCCAAATACCTTGCCCAGCTCGCGCAGTACTGAGCGGCCCTGAAAGGTAGTATGTGTGCCCAGCAGGGCGGTGTGCTCCATGCCGTGCTGGTCAAAAATATAGGCGTTTACCTCGTCGCGGTCTTTCCATGAAAAATCAATGTCAAAATCAGGTGGCGAGCTGCGGTAGGGGTTTAGAAAGCGCTCAAAGTACAGGTCAAGCTCAATGGGGTCTACATTAGTAATGCCCAGGCAGTAGGCCACCATGCTGTTGGCGCCGCTGCCTCGCCCCACATAGGCAAAGTTGCGGTGTTGGGCATAGCGTATCATATCCCACGTAATTAAAAAATAGGCGCCAAAGTCGCGCTCGTTAATGACCTGCAGTTCTTTTAGCAGGCGTTCTTTGGCGTAGGCGTTGCTGTGGCCGTAGCGTTGTTCAAAGCCCTGGCAGGCCATGTTGTGCAGCATGGTTCTGTCATTGCTGGCACAGCCGCTAAACGTTTTTTTGTTTTTGTTGCTTTGCAGGTCAAAATCAATGTGGCACTGTGCCAGCAGGCGCTGGGTGTTGTGCAGCAGCTGTGGGTAGCGGGCATAGTGGGTGGCCAGTTGCTGGGGGGGCATCATTACCTCGTTGGTATTGGCCTGCCTGTGTGTGGGTAGCTTGCTTAGCAGGGTGTTGTA
>CAZXTW010000417.1:0-5979 GCA_964643525.1 uncultured Roseivirgaceae bacterium | reverse complement strand
TTACACTTAGTTTTATTTATAAGCACTTTTGTTATTTGATTTAACAATAGTTTCTTATACTTGTAAGCATAATTGAATTACTAACCCGTAAGCCATGGAAAACACAGATTATAATGTGGTGACACGATGCGTGCGTGAAAGGCAGCAGCTACAGGAGAGTGACATGGCCGTGCTGTTGAACGCATTAGACTGGCTGTTGGCCCCCAAAGGCAGCCAACCAAATTTGCCGCCCACCGGGCAGTTAACTGCAAGCCTGGCCCGCAGCAGGCAACTGCTATTAGCCGCCCCTGCCATGCTGAGGTGTGTAGAGGTGGCCCCAGACCTGCTGAGTATACCTGAGGCGCGCCTTTTTTTCAAAGAGTATGCCCGCCAGTTTAGAAGCATAACCAAAAACATTACTGAGGGGGTACTGCTGGGCAGCCTGGATGCCACAAGCCCCAATGAACCCTGCCAGCATTGCTTTAACCCTTTATGCCGGTTTCCTCCTTTTTGGGCTCACGGGAACAACCCTAAACGGGAGGTGCCAGATATTGATTTTACTGATATGTAGTCGCCTTATACTGTTCCTTTTATAATCAGAGTTAATCTTTATTAATTTATTTCCTAAGTGTATCGCCACCTCAGTAGAGTGGCTAACCCTTAAATGGGATTGTCAAAAGAAGCGGCCCCTGGTCGCTTCTTTTGCTTACCTGTTGCTGGGCTACGCTTAAAAAGTACTTCCAATAGCTTAAAAGTATTCACCAGCTTTAAGTGGCAACAAATGCCTTTGAATAACAAAATTCAACCAGGATTTCACTGCCGTAGCCCCACAGGTAATGCATTGAGTACTGAGTTGCCCCTGGCCAGAGAAGTACGTGGCCACCTGCAATCAGAAAAGATATTGTATATTTAAACTTAAGAGTTGCTGTAAACGGGCTGCCGTTGCCCGTGCTCAATAGGCCCAGACGGCCACCAACAACCATGATAATCCTTGCAAACAATAAATAAATCATGATGAAAGTAAACCGGTTTAAGCGCCTGGAGCAGTTCAAAATACCCGGCCAACAATTGTACGGAGGCTGCTGTGTACCAGGGGGTGGTTCAGCCCAATCACAATCTAATAACTCAGGGTGCTGTAATCCTGATCCGCCAGCAAACCCTGATCTGCCACCAAAGGATGATTAATAATATTGGCTGATGTAACAAAACGTCAGCCTTTTTTTTATATTTAGGTCATGAAATTTTTCTATTCAATCATTGTTATACTTTTGGCTTCGTTTTCGTTGCTTGCTGAAGAGGAGAGTATATACAACCAGGCATATGATCAAGCATTGAAAGGTGATACCTCCTTCCTTATAACTATTGAGCAATATTTTACCTCTATTGATAGCGATGATTCCTATGCCCAGTACAAGGGGTACTATATCAAGGGCTTCTATTTTTGGATGAAGAAAGATTTTGTAAGCTCTGTAAAGCATTACCTTGAAGCCATTGATTACGCCAAATTATTGGAGAGAAACGACCTTCTAATACCCTTGTATAAAAATGTAGGCGTAACACTTGAGGAGGCCAATAAATCAGACCTGGCTTACTTCTTTTATATGCAATGTCTCAAACTGAGTGAGGCAATGAAGACTAGTCGTCCTGACATTTACATAGAGCTGGCCAAATGCCACAAAAGCCTGGGTAATCTGGACAGTGCCAACTTTTACATTCAAGAAAGTATTTCCCACAACCAGAGCAATGAGTTCGACATCCTTTCGAATTCTTATATGGTACTTTCTGACTTGAACGAGCTTGAAAGTGATATAGCTACCACTAAAAAGTACCTGAAAAAAGCTATTTCGTTAACCAACAACTCTCGCACATTGGCATATACCTATAACCGGTTAGGTTATGTGTTTTTGCAAAGTGACCAAATTGATTCAGCAAAGCATTATTTAAACATCGGCTTATCTATGAATGAAGATACAATAGGTATGCCGCTTATCATGCAGAACCTGCTTATCAATTTAGCTGACGCTGAGGTTAAAGAAGGCAACTACAAAAAAGCTGTTGATTACTTAAACAATGCAGATCAGCTGGCTGGACTTGACCTGGAGGTACAGTATTATATACATAAAGAGCTGAAGCATCTTTTCAGAACGCTTGGCAACAACGAACTGTTTTACCAACATGATTCAATTGCCGAGGCTTTAACCGCTGAGATTGTTAACCGACAGAACGACCTGATTGATGAGCTAAACGGCTTTCGGTTAACCAATACGTTTGATGCCCACAACCAGAAAATAGAGCAGATTGCTCAGGCACGGTTAAACCGCATTACCCTGCTTACCATAGCCATCCCGGCATTATTGGTACTTTTAATTGCCATTGTGTTCTGGCAAAAGTCTCAAAAGTTACAGCTGAGCATTGAAAAGCGTAAGGCCTACATCAGGCAGCAAATGGAAAAATTAAAGGTTTAAAAATCGCCTTCCAGGTAGTTCTTCATAGCCCCTTTGGCGTTAATCAGCATTTTGTGCAGGTCTTTAATCTCGGTGTTCTGCTCCCTGTGCTCCCTCAGCAGGTCTAAATTCTCATCTTTTAGCCTGTTCACTTCGGTTTTATAGTCATCTAACTCAGTAAGCAAGGCCTCCTGCTTTACGGCTGGCATTTTCTTCATCTCCCCTTCACCGCGCAGCAGCCACTCTGCACTTAAATCAGGGTGCAGCTCCAATACCTTCATAATGACATCAATAGAAGGGTTATTGGCCGATTTAATAATACGAGGGATAATGGTTGGGCTGTTGCCTACCAGCTTGTTCAGGGCGTTTACCTTCCCCCCATAGTACTCATTGACTATTCTCTGAAATCTTTCAGCGAATTCATTCATTTCTAAACACCAAGATGAAATATTTATCTTTCATGACTTGATTATTACTTATTGAAGTAATAATTTTACACAAAAGATAAATTAGTTACTTTCACTATCAACTATGGCAATATAATGAAAGTTAATTCTATTGTAGTAGCATTCTTTTCATTTTATGCCATGATAGCCGAATGTGTTAAAAAAGTACACAAATCAATCTTGTTATTATTCAAACACAAACAGAATACAGCATAACGGATGAATAGGATGGATTAGTTTGATTGGTTTGATGTGTACGGTAGGGATAGGAAGCAGGGAATGATTGAGGCGTAGCAGCATGCCATGCATGCTGGGGCCCCGGCTGTTTGCAAGGTAATGCCGGGGCCCTTGCCCCTACCAACACGGCACAATTCTTCAGGGCCACGCAGTGCCCTGTACCCACAAACTTTTGAGAAGCCGGGGCCACCGCCCCACCGAAAGCAACGCCCCCGTTGGCGGCGCATAAAATACCTATGTCAAATCTGAGCAGGCGGGCCATATACAGCCCGACTGATTACCCCCCTGGCAGCAACCCACAAGGTAAGCAGAACCCAGTGGCTGTGGTGCAGCATGTGTGAGCAGGCAAGTAGGGAAGCACCCAGCCCTGGGCCATGCCAGCCTTTGGCTATGCCAATAAGGGGGGAAGGCCATGAAAGGGCCTGAAAAGTGACAGAAGTACCAAAAAAGGCAATCAAAAGGCCCTGAAAAGTGCCTCTGAATACACTTAACCGCTATGCCAATGAACCCACTTGCAAACCAACCCACCTTCAGGCCCCATTTTGTAGGGGGCACCGCCAAGAAAAACAACAGGCAGCAGGCCACTGCCTACAACCAGCAGATTAAAGTAGCCAACACCACCCTGCCCCCAAAAGAGGTAAAAAAGCGCATCAATACCGGGTGCAGCCACCTGCTTATTGAAATGCACGGCCTGTATGCCACCCAGCTCAACAGCAAAACGGCGCAGGGGCTTGTGCAGGCTGGGCAGCTACCGCCCTTTGAAACCAACAAACAATCGCTGGCCAAGCTGTGCAGCTGCGACCCCAGCACGGTATTCCGGAGGCTCTGCCGCCTCAAAGAAGCTGGCTTTGTAACCAGAACAGCACCGGGCGGGCGGTACGGCCTGCTGGTATATTTTCCTGAAGCCCTGGTGGTGGCCGGGCAGCCCCTTACCCTGCAAAACACCCCCCAGAATGCACCCCCAAACAGGCCCCTAAAACCCTCTCCGTTTGACAGAGATACTGTTTCAGGGGGCAAAATGCACTCCTTTGGTACTAGTAAACACTTAAAAAAAGAAACTATAGATAGCCAACCTACTGCTCAACCGCCAACGGTAGCTAAAAGCGGTGTCCCTTCGGGACGGGGCACAACCATTGAACAAAAAACAAGGCAAGCAGCAGCCACCAGCCCAAAAACAAAAACAGGGGCCGGGCGGCCCGCCGATGCCCTGCGGCAGCTTTGCGCCGGGTTTTGCGGCTACGCCCTCAGCATGTTGTGGCCCCAAAACGGCATAGCATTGGGGGCCGAAACAGTCAGGCAGCCCTCTGCCGGCGAAAAGAAAATACTGTACAATGTGGTACTCAATGAGGTATTCGGGGGCTTTACGGGGCATAAAACGCTGCACCAATGGCAGGTATATGAGGCAGGATGCCGCACCGCCATTGAGCATGCCCAGCAGTGGTTTACCAACAATCCCGGCTGCGTACCGCCACCACCCCACCTCTACTTTCAGCCCCAATACGGGGTTAACTTCTTCAAAGCCAAGGCCTGGCAGCTGGCCACCTACCGGCGCAATATACTGGCCAACATTAAACGCGAGTGGACATTTGCCAAAAAGCGGGCCGACTTTACCCACCAAAAGGCTGTCCGCCTGTACCGGGCCCAGCACCGCCGCATCCGCCTTACTGGTGATGTGGTACTGATGAACAACTTCAAGGCCTGGCTCAAAGCCTCTGGTATGGCCCAAACCCCAATGACCGAGCAAACCTCCCCAAAAACCAGCAGCAAAACAACCAGCTAAACCGATACGCTTTATGGCTAAACCGACCAAAGAACCGAATAGCAAGGGCAATAATAAGAGCAAGGGCAAATACGGCACCCGGTACCGCCTAACGGTATACCTGCTACCGCCCCAGCAGGCCACGCAAGATGATAAAATACACATCAAAGGCTGGCCCAATCAGCGGCCTGAAAAGCAGTTTGAGCAGTTGTGGCACTTCTTGACCAATCGCTGGCACACCCCGTTTTACCGCAGCTACATTTACGAGCATACCGAAGCCTATGACGGCCCCGTTGTGGTGGGCTTTCTGGCCGATAAAACTCCTTTTGTTGAAGGCAACTGCTATGCCGAGCACCGCGAGGTAATCATCAAAGCATTTGGCGGCATGCCCAGCAACACAAAAGCACCAACAGCCACCCCTTTTACCCCATGAAAGCACCCTTTCTGTTTACCATTACCAAAGCTGCCAGGGCGGGCCACCTGCCAACCGATTTTGTACCCTTGTATGGGTTATGCTGGCTCACCCAATGGGCCATTGCCGCTTTAAGCATCCTTTCCGGGGCCTATTATGTGCGTGGGTTCATTGTCATTATCTTTCCCCAGCTGCCAGCCGTTTACCTCTGCTGGTTGCCGGTGGCCCTCATTGAAGCCTTTAAAAAAGCCTTAACCCTACCCACTTTCAGGGGCCTTTTAAACCGTCAATGGGGGTACGCCATCATGGCACTTTGTGCTTCGGCCTGCTATGCAGCCTCCTTTCACCTGTCGGTGCAGGGCACTGAACTGTACTACCACCAGCAATCGGCGCTGGCCCAGCAGGCCCCGGCCGATTCTCTGCAACAGGCCTATTCCACCACCCAAAACACCTACCAAAAGCGCATCACAGCTGCCGAGCAACGGCTTGATAGTACTACTGCCTACCTCATCAGCAAAGGGCAGCTCAACTGGCAATCGTCAGACAGGCGGCTGGCAGCCCTTGAGCTGCGGCTTGCCAACCTGCACCAACAGCGCAATGCAGCCTTGGCCCAGCTGCAACAGCAAATCAATACCCTAAAAACCACCACCAAGCAGCAGCAGACGCAAGGGGGGTTTGCTGCCAGCCGCTTTGCCATGGTGT
>CAZXTW010000416.1:0-6002 GCA_964643525.1 uncultured Roseivirgaceae bacterium | reverse complement strand
ACCAGAACACCCACACAGGTAACCAGCTTTGCGCAAAGCGATGAAGGGGTAAAAAGTTTTGCAACAGGTGGCCACGATGCCGTACGGCCTGGCGAATACCTGAACATTTGGGTTTGCAGGTTAGAAGGCAACCTTGCCGGATACACCCAACCATTGGGCGGGCCACCTGAGTTTGAAGGTGTTGTAATTAAAACAAGCACTTTTGGCAATACCCCCCAGTCAAAAGGCCGGGTTGCTGTACATGAAATAGGCCACTGGCTAGACCTGTTTCACCCTTGGGGAGATAAAATATGTGGTGACGACAAAATAGATGATACCCCCATTCACCAGGCACCAAACCAGGGGTGCCCTACATTTCCGCACAGGCCCAACGTTTGTGAGCCTGATAATGACAACGGTGAAATGTTTATGAACTACATGGACTATAGCGATGATTTATGCAAGGTGATGTTTACAAAGGGGCAAGTACTACGCGCGCGGGCTCTTTTTGCCCCTGGCGGTGCCAGAGAAAACTTTATTGATTCTGAATACCTATGCACCTATTCGCCATTTCTGAAAAATGAGTGTGGCTGTGACATACCCAACAGCCCTACTGCCATAGAGGCAAGTGGTATAGAAGTATCATGGAAGGCCAGCAAAACATACGGCGCCCAATATGAAGTGCGCTACAGAAAAGCCATTGGGGGCACCTGGCAATACTCAGACTTACTAAACCAACGCAAGTTCAAAATTAACAATGTTGACCGTGACATACTGTACATTATTCAGGTCAGGTCATTTTGTACTACCAATGGCCTGTACTCTCACTGGCGCTCTGTGCCCTTTGCCACCAGTGGTGATATGGGTGATTGCCCTTTCATTAGTCCAAAACAAGACGATATTGGCACTGACTATGCCGAATTTTCCTGGCCACCAGCAGCCAGCTATCAAAAAGTAGAAATAGACTATGGCCAGGAAAGGCCACGGGGCAGCAGACGCAAAGTGGTTGAAGTTTACGAGGGCAACCAGGTACGGTTAGAAAATTTAAGGCCAGGCACTGAATACAATGCTTTTTTCACACCAAGCTGCGTCTCGCAATCCATACCCATTGTCATGACGTTCACTACCCTATTCTGTGTAACTCCTAGTGACTTAGACTATGAAATTGTTAATGTATCCTCGGCCGTTCTCTCCTGGGGTACAGAACGTGGGTTTGACAACAATGGAGATTATTTTGAAGTATATTATGAGCCTGCAGATGAGTCAGCCCCAAGAGAAACGGTTACCAATATTACTGACAACAGTTTTACCACACCTGTGCTGGCCCCAAACAAGTTATACAACTGGGGGGTGCGTAATATTTGCAGTTTTGGCGAAAGTCAGTGGGTTACCGGGCAGTTCCGCACATTTGCCTGCCCTGAACCGGAAGGCATTACAATACCCAGCAGCAGTATTACAGACAATACCGCAACTGTTAACTGGGTGGGGGTTCAAGGGCAAACTCAATACAACCTTAAATACCGCGAGGCAGGCGAGGCCACATGGACCGAAGAGGTGATAGAAGGCACGACTAAGCTACTTACCAACCTGCGTGCAGGCACACCATATGAAACTGCCGTTGAAACCGTTTGCCAGGAAGGCGGAAGCTCTAAAGACGTGTATAGTGATTTTATAACTACCGGCTGCCAGGAACTGGAAGCAGAGGCAGAAGTAGGAACAGACAATGTGGCTGTGCTGCACTATATTAATTACCCTACCGGGGCAGCAATTGAGCTGCGGTTGCGTGTGCAGGGTGCTGACTGGCTTTACGAGCATACAGACAATAACCCGGGTAACACAAATTTGCATATCTTCCCCGAGCTTACTCCAGAAACCGATTACGAAATACAAGCCAGGGTAAAGTGCACCAACGGCCAGTACAGCCAGTATACTTCCTACTTTTTAAGTACTACCAGCAGCTGCCTAAGCTTTGATGCCGTACCTGGTAATATTGGGGCAACAAGCTTTGAAATTAGCTACATGGGTATTGAAGAAGGCGCACAGGTAGAATCATTTATACTTGAACGCGGAGACGATACCCCAAAGAAAAAACAGGTCAAAACAGTCACCGGGGGGGCTGGCTCACGCAGGTTTAACGCTTTAAAACAAGGCACCGACTATGAGGCAAAGGTCAGGGTGCTGTGCAATGATCAGGAAAGTGCCTACAAATCTCTTTTTGTAACCACAATTTACTGCCCTATAGCCAGCAACTTTTCTGTAAGTTACCCTAATAGTGACTTAAGCGTAGTACGGTTAGACTGGGAGTTATCTCAGGGCAACGGAAATACGTTACAGTTATCAATCAAAGATGTACAGACTGGAACCCCGGTTTCAGAATACTTTCTAGATGGCTCAGCTACCAGTGTAGAAATTGCGGGGTTGCAGGCCAACAATACTTATGCTGTTGACATAACTATTAACTGCGAAAATAGTCGGGTAAGAACACCAACCTATCAATTTACAACAAGCAATGGGCAGGTAGCCAATGGTAGTTCTGAAACTGCAGAGGGGCTAAGGGTAGCTGTAACCCCCAACCCAGGTAGTAGCATAGTAACAGTACACCTCTTTAACAGTAATGAAGCGCCTGCCGGTGCCAACACAGGCAATACCACGGTACGCATCATTAACACCCAAGGGTACGAACACTACAACCAAACCTATCAGCAGGGTGCCACAGCGTACAGCATATCACTGGCAGGCATTTCATCAGGGTTATACCTTGTTGAAGTGACACAAAACGGCAAGGTTACCCGCAAACGGTTTTTGGTTCAAAAATAAACTGCCAGGGCTATACAACAACCCGCTGCGTAGCTGTGTTAGCACTTGTACTATATATATCATCTCATTTACATAACTAAAACAGGCACCTCTATAAATAGTCCGTTTGTGCACAGTTCCTTCGATCATACTTCGATTGACCAAGAGCATTGCTCTACTCAGTTACAGGGCTTGAGCAGTAGTATTATTATAAGAGTTCACCCAGCCCATAGCACATAAAAAAAGGCCCCTGACGGGGCCTTCTTCTATGTTTCGCAATGGTTAAGCCTGCGCCTGGCAAGCCTTTTTTAGAATATCTGTAGGCTGCTTTAGTAGGCTACTACTTCGGCATCTTCTGGCGCAATGGTACGTTCAGTATCAAACAACACCAGCTCTACCGGTTTGTCAGAATGGTTTACAATTTTAACTCCTTCTTTATTGACCTTGACCAGAATAATGGCCCCTCTAAAACGCAGGTGGAATGAGTACGACTGCCAGTTGCCAGGCAGGTAGGGCTTAAAGTGCAGCTTACCATCTTTAACGCGCATACCACCAAAACCATACACAATGGCCAGCCAGGCGCCAGAACTGGCAGTAATGTGCAGGCCATCGCAGGTGTCATGGTTATAGTCATCAATATCTAAACGGGCCGTACGCAAATACAATTCATAGGCCTTTTCTTTATAGTCAATGGCAGAGGCAATAATGCTGTGTATACTAGGCGAAAGTGATGACTCATGCACTGTTTTAGGCTCGTAAAAGTCAAAGTGCTTGCGTATCGTCTCCAGGTCGTACTGTTCTTCAAAAAAGTACATGCCCAACAGCAAATCGGGCTGCTTAATATAAATAGAACGCAGTATGCGGTCCCACGACCAGTGTTTATGAATGGGGTACTCGCCTTCAGGAATATCAGCAACGGTAAGCTGCTCTTTATCCAGAAAACCATCCTGCTGCATTGATAAACCTAAGGCCTCGTCATAAGGCAGGTAAATATTATCTGAAATGTGCTTCCACTTTTCAGTTTCGCCTGCCTCATCAAAATTACGTTTGGCTACAATCGCAGCATACTGCTCAGCATAATTGCTTTTTACAAAGTCAACCACTTCACGGGTATAATCCATCGTCCAACGGGCCAGTACATTGGTGTACCAGTTGTTGTTCACATTATTGTCATACTCGTTAGGGCCAGTAACGCCCAGCATTACATACTTTTGCCTGTTGTCTGACCAGTTAACCCGCTGCGCCCAGAACCTTGAAATACCAATCAGCACCTCCAGTCCATAATCGGCCAGGTATTGCTGCTCATCGGTATAGCGCACATAATTATAAATGGCATAGGCCATGGCCCCATTGCGGTGTATCTCTTCAAAAGTAATCTCCCACTCGTTATGGCACTCTTCACCGTTCATAGTAACCATAGGGTACAAAGCCGCACCGTTCTTAAAGCCAAGCTTTTCAGCATTTTCAATGGCCTTGTCAAGGTGCTTGTAGCGATAAATCAACAAGTTACGGGCCACACGCTGGTCGGCAGTGCTCAAATAAAATGGCAGGCAATAGGCCTCAGTATCCCAGTAAGTGCTGCCGCCATACTTCTCACCGGTAAAGCCTTTAGGGCCAATATTCAGGCGTTCGTCTTCACCAGTATAGGTCTGGTTTAGCTGAAAAATATTGAAGCGAATACCCTGCTGGGCAGCTACATCACCTTCAATTTCAATATCGCTTTCTTCCCACTTCAATGCCCAGGCATTGGCCTGCTCCATCTTTAAAGTATCAAAGCCTTTGCCCGCTATGCGGTCAAGCTCATTACGGCAGCGCGATACCAAAGCAGGCTTGGGGTGGTTTTCTGACGAGAGCACCGCGGCATACTTATAAACAACGGTTTCTTCACCCTGCACCAGGTTATGCTCAATTACATTGCCTACAAACTTAGTACGTTCTTCTAACTGGGCTTTAAAAGCTACGGGTTGCCCGTTTTGGGTAAGGCTAAGCCGCATACCAGTGGCCACATGAAAGTCAAGCTTCTTGGTTTTTACGCTTACCAGGGCATGGCCATTGTCAGCCTCTTTGTGTAGCTCTTCCCAGAACTTCTCGTCGTAGTTAGAGTCTTTATTAATCACATCACCATCAACAAAAGCATTAATGGTAACGGGTGCACTAAAGTTAAGCGGGGTTACCGCATACCTGATGGCCCCGGCCTCATCGTCAACAATGCTGCAAAAGCGGGTGGCCTTCACCTGCAGGCGCCAGCCGTCAGTATTGGGTAGCACTACAGTAAAAGTACGCTCAAGGTAGCCCTCACGCATATTCAGCTCACGCGTAAATGACTCTATTGTGCAGTTGGCCAGGTCTAACTGGTTACCTGCTACAGTCAGGTGTATGCCAATCCAGTTGGTGGCGTTCAACACCTTGGCAAAATACTCTGGGTAGCCGTTCTTCCACCAGCCTACCCTTGTTTTATCAGGATAGTAAACACCGGCCACATACGTGCCCTCAAAGGTGTTACCGCTATAGTATTCTTCAAAATTTGCTCGTTGGCCCATACGGCCATTCCCGATACTAAAAATGCTTTCTGAGACGAGGTTGTGCTGCGGATGAAAGCCTTCTTCTATAACAGACCACTCATCTAATTTCAAATATTGTCTCATAGTAATAGTAGTTTTTAAACTGGCGCTTTAGCGCCGATGATTCGATACAGTAGATACACTTAGGTTGATTCGTACAGGGGTTTATTCGTACATAGTAACTCAAAAACGCAATTGCGGCTGCCATCATGGGCAATAACTAGGCATTAAACACCTCTTTTAGTTTTGATAGGGTAAACCCGTCAAACCCACTAATTACGTAATCGGCGTGCCCCAAAACCTCAGGGCTGCCTACACCAATGCTTTTAAAGCCGCCGTTTTTGGCAGCATCAATACCGGCAATGGCATCTTCAAATACCACACAGTTTGCTGGCTGCACTGCCAGCTCTTTGGCACCCAGCAGAAAAATCTCTGGGTCGGGTTTGGCTTTGCTTACCCGGTTGCCATCTACCATGGTGTCAAATGGTTCAATGAGGTTAATTTGCTTCAGAATGGTCTGGGCGTTTTTACTGGCCGAGCCCAGGCCAATTTTAATACCCGCCTGTTGCAATTCAGTCAGGAAGGGCACCACACCTGGCAATACCTCGTCTGGGGTCATCTTTAAAATAAACTCTTTAAACCAGATGTTCTTCTTGGCAGCCATAT
>CAZXTW010000415.1:0-6002 GCA_964643525.1 uncultured Roseivirgaceae bacterium | reverse complement strand
TAGTTGCTGTTGTTGCGCAGCTCGCCTTCCATTTTTATGCTGCCGTTTTCAAAGTAGTACTTCCAAAAGCCTACGGGCTGGTTGTTGAGGTAGCTGCCCTCGCTTTCGCGTATGCCTGAGTAGTGAAACGACTCAAAGGGCCCGCTGAGCAGGTTGCCGGCGGTGGTGTCAATATAGTACCGTTCTTTTACATGCAGGCTGTCCTGGTCATAATACCGCTGCACCAGCCTGCCCTGGGCGTAACCCTGGCAGGCTGCCAGGCAGCACAGCAGCGCGGCCCAAAGATAAGTTGCCTGTATAAAGTACTTGTGGTGCATCACCGCCTGGTAGTGGTTGGTTACTGGGTGAATAGTCAATAAACGGTATTGCAGGCGCAAATATTCCCCATGTACTGGCTTTTTACGCCCATATTTGTGTTGATGATAACCATAAGGCGGTATATATCAAAGCATTGGTGCTTTTTTAACGTTTGTTTACGCAGCTTAAAATAACCACTAGGTAAAGAGCCTGTATATACCCAAGCCAATCAGACCCAGGCAAATTAGCCCAAGCAGCCCCATTATAACATAGCTGTAGGTTGGCGTTTTGACAGAGTCTTTGACTTGCTTAACCCACTCTTCTCTTAAACCTACTTCGGGCAAGTCTTTTTCAGCATAAATCACCCCACAATGCCTGCAAACAGTATGGGCCACCCTGCCATTGGCATCAGCCATTGCAATCATCTCTTTAGATTTATGACCAACTTCAACAATAAATCTGGTGGTGTTCACTTCTTCACAATTGTTGCAGGGGTAGTCTGGAATTAACAAATCGGCAGTTTCAATAATATACTCCTCCTCTGCCGCCATGGCGAGCAAAGAACCTGTAGGGTCATCAATCAATTCAAATATGCTACGAGCCGTATCAAGAAGATCAATGCCTTCATCTGTAGCTTCAGGTTTTTTTTGAGGGTCTTTATTCTTCATCATTACATGTGTTAGGTTGTGTGATTTATGTTTTGCCCACCTGCTCAAACACCCATTTGCGGCCCCAGGCCTGTTGTTCATCGGCCGACCAGAGCTCTGGGTAAAAGATAATACGCTGAAAGTGCGGGGGCAGGTATTGTTGCCAGTTGGTGCCGCCGGTGGCGGCAATATCTTCAGGCTTGCGCTGCAGGTAGCGCACGGCGCTTTTGTAGTGGGCCAGTGGCCAGAATATGTTCACAAAGGTATCATACTGGCGCAGCTCAGTGGCCATGGGGCCGGCATCATTGGTGCGGTAGTGGTTGTGGTAGGTTTGCCACAGGTTGGTGCCCTGGTATTTTTGGGCCAGGTTGAGGAACAGCTGTCCGTATTTTTCTTCAAAGTGGCGCAGGGTAAGCGTTTTGTTGCCAGTGGCCAGCTCGGTTGCGCCGGCCTTCCAGTACAGGTTTTCATACATGGTGGGCACGTCAGCCCCCTGCAGGGCGGCCTGCTGGGTGGGGGCCACCAGGCGAATGAAGTCAGTAGAAAGGATTTCTATTTGACGGTACTGGGCACTTTGAAAGCCACTGCTGGGCAGCAGGGCCATGCGAAATTTCAGGAACTGCTGCTGCTCCATGCCATCAACCATAATGTCAAAGCTATCGCTCAGGTGCCTGAAGTAGCGGTTTACGCGGCGCAGGCGCATCAAAAAATCTTCAGGGCCAGCATTTTGCCGTGTAACATCACAGGCCTGGGTTAGTTCGTTAATGATGAGCTTAAAGTACAACTCAGTAATCTGGTGGTACATAATAAATATGGGCTCATCAGCAAAGTTGGTTTTGGGGTGCTGCAGGCTCAGCAGGGTATCAAGGTGGATGTACTCCCAGTACTTGAGGTAATCAGCATGCAGCAGGCCTTCAAGGTAAGAGGCCAGGTCTTGCCCCATGGCTTCGTATTTTTGGCTTAGCTGCTTAATGCGGTCAAGCACTTCTTCAGGAAATTGGTTAGAATCAGTCAATTTGTTGGTAGCCACAATAATAAGGTTGCTAATAAGGTTACGCAGGCACCGGCCAAAGTGTTTTGATAAGGTGCGGGGCCGGTATGGTGGTTTTGATTAAAATCGTCGTAAATTTGAAACAAATAAACCATTAAACCAAAAACCATAACCCTACAGGTATGTCTGTACACGTTGAAGAAGAACAGCAGGTGAAGAGAGCATTTACTGACGTTTTTGAATCGCCTGACTTTTACCAGATCGACGACCTACTTACTGAAGAGCACAAGCTGATTCGCAGCTCAGTGCGTGATTTTGTTAAGAAAGAAATTACCCCTTATATAGAAGACTGGGCCCAGCGGGCGCACTTTCCGACGGGTATTGTGCGTAAGTTTGGTGAGGTAGGTGCCTTTGGCCCCACCATACCCATGGCCTATGGCGGCGGTGGGCTTGATTATATTAGCTATGGCCTGATTATGCAGGAAATTGAACGGGGCGACTCAGGCATGCGCTCAACCGCCTCAGTACAGGGCTCACTGGTGATGTACCCCATTTATAAGTTTGGTAATGAGGAACAACGGATGAAGTACCTGCCCAAACTGGCCAGTGGCGAGTGGCTGGGCTGCTTTGGCCTGACCGAGCCCAACCACGGCTCGAACCCCTCTGGCATGGAAACGCATTTTACTGATGAAGGCGATCATTTTTTACTGAACGGTGCCAAGATGTGGATCAGCAACAGCCCCCATGCCGATGTGGCAGTGGTTTGGGCCAAGAATGAAGCTGGCCGCATACAGGGGCTTATTGTTGAGCGCGGCATGGCAGGGTTTAGCACACCCCCCACGCACAACAAATGGTCATTACGGGCCAGTGCTACCGGCGAGTTGGTGTTTCAGGATGTGAAGGTGCCCAAAGCCAATTTGCTTACCGGCAAAGATGGCCTGGGGGCGCCCATGATGTGCCTTGACAGTGCCCGCTATGGCATTGCGTGGGGCGCCATTGGTGCGGCCATGGACTGCTACGAGAGTGCCCGCCGCTATGCAGCCGAGCGCCAGCAGTTTGGTAAGCCCATTGGCGGGTTTCAGCTACAGCAGAAAAAGCTGGCCGAGATGCTGACCGAGATTACAAAGGCGCAGTTGCTGAACTGGAAGCTGGGCCTGATGATGGAGGCCGGCACGGCCACCACCGCCCAGATATCACTGGCCAAGCGCAATAATGTGGCCGTGGCCCTTGATATTGCCCGCGAGGCACGCCAAATACATGGTGGCATGGGCATTACCGGTGAGTTCCCTATGATGCGCCACATGGCTAATTTAGAAAGTGTGGTTACTTATGAAGGCACACATGACATACACCTGCTTATTTTGGGGGCTGATATTACCGGCCTGCCTGCTTTTAAGTAAAACATATACTATATATTCACTATACGCCCCGCTGGCTACTGGCCGGTGGGGCGTATTGCGTTTAGGGGGTAGCGCACACACTAAACTGTTGGGGGGTGGCTTTCAACGCGCAATTGGGGGCACTCAACTAATGTTTGTAAAGTAACCCCTACAGTAGGCTACTTTTGTATTGTAAACAAAGCAAAACAAAACATAGCAATACGTATTTAAAGATATTTACATGTACCATTGTAGATTTTAAGCATAGCATAATTGAACCTTACTCAACGATTTTAAAAAAGCTTGCCGCACACCCGGCAAGCTTTTTTTATTCTGAATATATTCTAATAATAGTCACGTAGCCATAGGCTATTTGCTGCTTACCCCAATAAACCACAAAAAATTCTACTAATACTTCACATGGTTTTCTTTTAACGCACGGTAGTTGCCATTCAACGGGCAATTAATAGCACCTGCCTAAAAAGTTCCGCCACCTACGTATACCTACGTATTTTTACTCATATTTCATTACGTATTAGTAGTATACCTTAAACAACCTCTGCATGATCCGCAACACTACACTCTCTATTATCTGCTTGCTCTGGTGTGGCCTGTTATTGGCTCAAAACCCAGATGAATTTAACTCAGACCTAAGCGAAAACCCCAGCGAGGGGCCATCGGCCACGGGTAGCTTTGGTGAAATACTGTCAAAGCTTAGCAGCTTTGTAAGCTTTAATGGGTATGTAACCAATGAGTTTAAAGCCAAGGAAACAAAGAACTCAACGTTTGACCAGCATTACTTTAACATATTCGTAACGGCACAATTGACCGATAAGGTATCGGCCGAGGCGCAGCTGGAGTATGAACATGCCGGCCAGGTGGTTGAATTGCGTTATGGTTTTATTGATTACAAGGTGCACGAGGCCTTTGTGATTAGAACGGGCTACTTCCTGACGCCTGCCGGTATTTTTAACGAGTACCTGTACCCAGAGTACCTGACCAAAACGGTAGAGCGTGCTTTTGTAAACCGGGAGATCTCGCCCTCGGCCTGGTCAGAAGTGGGGCTACAGTTTAGAGGCCGCCTGACCAACCTCAGCCAAAAGGTAACGCCCTTTTATGCAGTGTATGTAGTAAACGGCCTGCATGGAGCTTCTGGTGGTGGCATTCGGGGCTTCCGCGCCAACGACCGTGACGACAACAACAACAAGGCTGTAGGCGGCACAGTAGGCTTTGAGCTGAATAACGAACTGAAGTTTGCCTTTAATTACTACACCGGTAAGTATGACGATGCCGACGCGCTGGGCCTTGACATTTTTGGTGCCTCGCTGTATTACGATAAGAATAAGTTTAGCTTCTGGGCAGAGTACCAGGCCGCCAACCAGGATGCCTGGGTAGACCCCGCCCTGATGACCAACACCACCACGCTTAACAAAAATGGTTTTTATGTGCAGGCCGGGTATATGGTTAGCAAAAAGTTTGAGCCAATTATTCGGTATGACCAGATTGCGCTTGATGGCGACCAACTGCAAGACCGCGACCGCCTGACGCTGGGCCTGAATTACCACATTGCCAAAAATGCAGTGGCCAAGGCCAATTATGATATTACCAATAACGATGGCGAAGATGTAGACGACAACCAGTTTTCATTGCAGCTTTCAATAGGCTTCTAACAATTAAACCAAGGGCATATGAAACGATTATTAAGAACCCTATTGTTGCCCTGCCTGTTGCTCATGGCCTTTGCCGCACAGGCACAGGCACAAACTAAGGTAGAACAATACCAGGCCTTGTTTATAGGCAATTTTGTAAAGTACATTACCTGGCCCAATAACCCTACCCAAATTACCATAGGGGTGCTGGGTAACAGCCGGGTGCTGATGGCCCTTGAGGCCATTGCCGCCAAGCGCAATACGGGGCTGCCCATGAATGTAATTAAGGTTGCCTCGGTAGATCAGGTGCCCAACTGCGATGCCATTTTTGTGCCCGAAAGCCAGTACCGCAATTTTGCCGAAATTATTAAGCAGGCCGAGGGGCGCAATATTTTGATTATTTCAGAAACAGAAGAGAAGGTAACGCAGGGTGCTTCTATTGGCTTTTATGAAGAAGCTGGCAAGCTGCGCTTTGCTATTAATGTAAAAGAAACTGAAAATAAAGATTTGAAGGTGGCTGTACAGCTACGCAGCCTGGCCAAACTGATGTAACGGATGTAAATAGAATGGTTTAGTTTGTTGATTGAAAGTGTAGCTGACTAAGTATGCCCCCTGCCCTACCGGCAGGGGGTTTTGTTTTTTATTTCTTTTTGATGCTTGCTTTGACACTTACCATCTGGGCAGGGTTTACAGGGTCATTGGCAAAAACTGTAACTGATTTTTGCTGGTTGCCCAGGCGGTTGGTGGTGTTAAAGGTTACACGCAGGGTGGTTGTCTGGCCTGCGGGTATGTCATTGGCATCAACACTGGCGGTGGCGCAGTTGCAGTTGCTTTTTACTTTGCGAATGTTCAGGGGCTGCTGGCCGGTGTTGGTCAGGGTAAAGGTAGCCGTCACGGCATCGCCGGTTTTTACCGCTTCAAAATCATGCAGGGTGCGGTCAATGCTCAGGCGGGGGGCGGCGGCCTTTTCTTCGAGCGTCATAGGTGGGAAGTACTCCATAATGGTGGCCATAATGTACAGTTCTTTATGGGGCTGGTC
>CAZXTW010000414.1:0-6009 GCA_964643525.1 uncultured Roseivirgaceae bacterium | reverse complement strand
AAGATGCTTCCGATAAAGAGAAGGAAATAAAAAGACTGAAGGCGCTGTACTTAGAGCTAATGGAAGAAAACGAACAGCTAGAAGAAAAAAATCTATTGTTATTGAAAAAGGTTAATGAATGGAAGAAAACATTTAATAGTCTTATCTAGGTGCTGTGAAATCATCATCAATAAACGCCTTCATCTTACTTTTCTTTTTGTTATCACTCTTCTTTAAATATATGTTCCTACCATACAAGGAACAAGCAATAACAAGACCTGCGATAAGTGTAATTATTAATAGATTTTTCCTTTCATTCATTTTAATATTCATTGCAGCTTGTTGAATTAGGTGTTCTTCTTCTTCAACCATCTTTCTTACCTGCAATTCATTAATTAAAACTTTCAATTCATTGTTTTCACGTTGTTGAGGCTTAACTAATGACAAAGCTCTTTTATTAACTTCATTTGCTTTTATGATTTTACCCTCAGCCTCATAGATTTTTGCTAAAATCTCTAAGCCTTCAACCAAAAAATCAATATTCTCTTTTTCACTAATAAACATCAATGGTTCAAGTAGCTTTTTAGCTTCATCGAAGTTATTTAATTCGTAATGAAGTGAGCCTAAGTTCCATATAGTTGATAACATCTTCGTTGTATCTAGAATGCCACTTTTGATATTTATTGCTTTCTCAAAATAAAATAAACTTTTGTCAACATCACCGCTCAAGTAATAGACCTCGCCTATATTATTTAAAAGGAATGAATTAACTCTTTGATTAGCATTTAGCTGGATGGCACTCTCAAAGACTAAAATAGCTTCATTGTAATTTTTCTGACTCTTGAGTATTAAACCTTGCATATTCTTGCCTTTGGCAACCTTATCAGTATTATTAACTCCATTATAGAAGTTTATATAATCTACTATGAGTGCATTTGCAAATTCGAAATTCCCAACATGCATAGATGCTCTTGCGAGGTTATATTTAATACTTATCTTATCTTTTTCGCCTTTATGCTTCCTTAGTTCATAACATTCACTATAATATTGATGTGCTTGTTCCCATAGCTTGCGTTTGCTCATCATGTTACCCAGTCTATGCAACGCTTTGGCTTTTGTGTCTAAATCATCATCAACTTCAGCAGCATATATTTCTCTTAACAGCTGTCTAATCTCAATCAATTGAATATTTTCTTGATTACTGGCATTAGCTGGTAGGCTTATGGAAGACAATAAAAAATAGCCTAACAGAAAACATACGAATGTTATTAGCGACTTCTCCATTTCTGCTGTATTTGAAACGTAAATATAAAAAATATGCTAAAAATTAACAGCAATGAAACAATTAATGTCGTTCCATAAGGGGTATTCTTTTCTTTAGCTCCCTTGTGTACTACTTGTGTTATTGTTTGTCGTGTTGCCAGAAGAGTCTTCTTCAGGGTCTCCTTCATCACTACCGCAACAGCCACCATTTATGCATAGTGCCTGTTTTCTTTCTAATAGTGTTATCTCTTTGCAGGTTGTTAGTAGTTCAAACATGTTCTTACAATTTTTACTGTAAAAATAGTAATTAAAGCACTTAGTTGCCATCCTTTATCTCATTGTGCACTTACATATATATATATATTATAGCTCATTACTCGATTTTCTGCATTTATAGGCGTACAACGGCTTTTTTGCCTTAAAATGAATGTCACTACCCCCCCTTGTAGAGGCTGTTTTACTGTCTTTTGATTGCTTTTATTGGCTTTATCCCCCAGTTATAATGTTGTATTTTTGCTTATTTGTCCTCCCCAACTGTCCTCCCCAACTGTCCTCCCAACTCAATTTTTGGCTTATTTCATACTTAACGCATAACGAACCGTTTACCTTACTTTTTATACTTTTATAACTTTTGCGGATGTTAAGAACTAACTGCTTAAACGGCACTTAACGGTAGTTTAAACAGGTTTTTTACCACTCATCGGCAACTATTTAAACAGTACTGTTCAATACTTTAACGCTTGTGGTAGTCAATCAGTAGCTAACTGGTACAAACTGGCAATTTTGCTCAATTCGTTTTAGGCTTTCTGGTATATGTACCAGCCCGCATACAGGCTATTTGACTTGCCCAACTCACCAGCCATCCTAAAGGCTTCAAATAGCCTTTAAACGCTGTATAAAGGATTTTTAAAAGGTATTGCAACATTTGTCAGGATGATGAAATGGGTGCCAGGAGGCCGCTATACGGTAAAATTTAAAAATGCCCCTTTTGTTATAGGGGGGCTATGTGCTATACCCCGGTGTAGCAAAGCAGGTTATTAGCCTTTGGAATCAAATAGCGGGTAAAAGCCTGTACTAATATAAGTTAAAGGAAGCAGGTGCACTGTTTTGATGCCTTAGCAACAGATCATTAGGTAGGCGCAAAAAATTGACTTTTCGGTACATTACCCCAGTACAAACATATCGCTTATGTACACTGCAATACACGCTTTCCAATTGTAATAATGTCGCAGGTAGGCCAGGGCTAACCAACAAAAACTGTTTTTTTTGACAAGGGTTGTATGGGCCAGTAAGCTGGCATACCCCTACGGCAAGCATCCGTAACAGGCCAATTAAAAACGATATGGTGATGAAAAACAACAAAAACATCATTAATAATACATACAACTATCCAAAAGTAGGAATAATTTCTTGAACTGCAACACAAAAGTGATTATGGTATTGCTTGTTTAAACGCCACATCCCGCTTGTAGAGGCTGCTCAGTTTCACATTATGCTGGTGCGAGCTTCCAAGCTCGTACCAACCACCCGCAGAGCTTCCAAGCTCTACTTCAAATAACAAGCAGCTCTCTCTACAAACACTAACTATTTAAACCGGCCAATTTGCTAATTACCTGCTCTGGCAGCTATATTGAGTGATGATCAGAAAGTATAAGTTTATAACCAGCAGGGCTTGCACTTTGTAAGCTTTGCTGTAGTATACTAGATTGACCTTTTTGATTACCATGGAGGCAAGGGTGTGTTAGAAATTGATTTTATTTGAGAGGCGAGCTTGGAAGCTCTGCCAGAGGCGGCATCCCGATTGGAGATCGGGACGCCAGTGTAGATGAATTGTTGAACTTGGCAAGTTCAAAAAAACGTTAAAAGAAATAAGAACTGATTTAGATAAACTACTGTATACTATGAACCAGACTGCCAATCCAAACTTTCAGCAAGCTGACTTCATGCAGGAGCCCTGGCTACAGTCAGCTTTAGAAACCCTTGATACCGCCAACCTCACTGCCGACCAGCGCATGCAGTTAGAGATTGACATTGCCTACCGGGTAACCTATGAAGAAGGCTTAAAAGCAGAAGGCAAAGCGCTGGGCATTCAAGAAAGAAACACAGAATTGGCCCTGACTATGCTCAATGCCAATGAACCAATTGATAAAATTGTAGCCTACTCTGGCCTCACAGAAGCACAAGTGCTACAACTGAAAGGTTAAAATACATTTGCGCAAACAGTTTTTGTGTTACACCTTAAATAACTGTTGTCTGCCTCCTTCCATTTTTCGCTTTTGTAATGCAAAAAAGCACGCAGCCAGGGGGCGCGTGCTTTTATATGAATACAATATGGGTTAAACAACAACGAAATATTTTATACTTGCTTAATTCAATTTTGGTGTAAGCCTATACTATGGCTTATTGCACAGTAGAGGTAATGGTAATCCTGATGGTTTCATTTACCGCAGGGTAGGTGTAGCCATCGTTTACTATGTTAATGGCGGCACTTTCAGAGGCACCGGTGTTGGCTGCTGCCTGGCGGGGGGCCTGGTCGTTGCCAGCACCAGGAAACTGGTTGGCCTCAGTGTAAGCATCCCAGAAGCTGGCCTGGGCCGTTACATCACCACTAATGGGCTGGCCGTTGTTAAACAGGGCAATACCACCATCACCAAAGGCCACAAACAGGTCGTTGGTTTGTACCAGCATAGTAGCAAAGTTTAACCAGGCGCCTTCTTCGGCAGTGAAGGTAAACTCATACGCATCACCAGGGAATATGGGGCCGGGGCCACTGCCACCAGCAGGCGTGTTGAACACACCGTGGCTCAGCAAGTCAGTGCGGCTCATCAATGAAGTATTCAGTACATCAGGGTTGCCATCTTCAGCCAACTCTTCCATACCTTCGTCATAATCTACCTGGCCAGTAGTAAACAGTGGTCTGTCGTCAGCACCGTGGGTAACCCATACACCTGGGGCAAAAGGAGAAACATAGCCACTGTTGGCTGCCAAAAATGTGTCAGACACGCTGGCGTCGCCATCTTCAGCAATACCTTCCAGGCCGTTTTCGGCGGCACTGCCAGAGGTAAACAAGGCATTAGAGCCATTATGCACCACCCAGGTACCGGGGGCAAAAGGGGTAGGTAGAGTAGAACCGTCAGAAATATTTTGTAAAGTCACCGTAAAGCGTGTGCCACCGTCGTGCGCAATCATTACACGAATTACTGACTCGTCACTGGGGTAAGTAAAGCCGTCGGCCACGTCGGCCACCAGGCGTACGGTTCCGTTTTCGTCCATACCAGTGTCAGGGCCACTTTGGCGGGGGGCCTGGTCGGCGCCTGTGCCGGGCTCCTGATTTACCTCTGTGCCAGCATCCCACAGGTCAATCTGTGCGGTTACATCACCAGTAACGGCCACACCACCGGGGCCATACAGGGCAATGCCTTGCTGGCCGGGCGCATAAAACAGGTCGTTTGATTGCACAAACATCGTTGCAAATGACAACCAGCTGCCTATGCCGGCATCAAACGAAAACTCATAGCTTTGGCCAGGGGCAGCAGGGCCAGGGGCAGTAGCACCCACGGGGGTGTTGAACACACCACTGCTTTGAAAATCTTTGCCGGTAAAGGCGTTTTCAATACGTACGGTAAACGAGGCACTGGTTGGGGTAGGCATGCTGCCGGCATCGTCATTATTACAGGCGGCCAAAAACAACAGGCCTATGAACAGGGGTAAAAGAAATAGGTTTTTCATTGCGATGAATGATTTTGTTATTGTTTACTTGCAGGTTTTGATTTGGGGTTATACCCATACTCCGGGTTAAATCCTGCAACAAAGGTGAGCGTGAAGTATCACAAAAAGATCACGAAACCATATACGAAGTTTCACCGAGGGCCAATTGCAGTCTGCCAACCGACATTTAGGGTACTAATCAACCCTGGCTGAACGGCCAACGCTACCAAAACAGGCATGTACAAAAAACTACACGGCCTGCGGAACAAAAGTAATTGCCCCATTGTATGTAAACATTGGTAAGTAACAAGTATTTTTGCCAGTTGTACAGCGTACACTTTTATAGAATACAACAAGGACAGATAAAGCCGAATAATCTAAATAACTGACGGCTAAACAGTTAATAGTACCAGATATAAAAAGTAGTTTGACTGAATTTAATTCATTGAGTTAATTGAGTTGGTTTTGGGGCAGCGTGCCCGCAGCGTGAAAAAAAGGAATAAAAGGTAAACTAACAGGCTATACTACAAACAAACCAAATAGAAAGTCTAGCACCTTACGCCCAAACGATTGAAACCTTTGACAGACAATAACAATGGCAAGCGCCGGTTTTATGCCGTGCTGGCTGTGCTCTTTACTGCATACATTACCTACATGACGGCCAATGGCCTGTGGCATTACTTTTTAGAGTATTACTTCATGTCACTTACCATGGTGCTGGGCTCATTTGTAGCGGGTTCTACCCCCCTGGGTGGCGGCTCGGTGTCATTCCCGGTTATGTCAATCATCTACAATATAGACGTCAATATTGCGCGCGACTTTTCATTGATGATACAAAGCGTGGGCATGACCTGTGCCACCCTGAACATTATCTGGAACCAACGCCTGCAACTGCCCTGGAAGTTAATCGTAAAAGGTGCCTTAGTGGGCATTGGCGGTTTGCTGCTGTCACTATTTGTGCTGGTGCAGTACGTGCCCCAGCTGTATGTAAAGGTATTTTATGTGGTGTTTGTGTTTGGCTTTATTATTAACCATTACCTCATTAGCAGGCCCGGCAAG
>CAZXTW010000413.1:0-6012 GCA_964643525.1 uncultured Roseivirgaceae bacterium | reverse complement strand
CTACGCAAACCTGATGGCGATCGTGAAGGGGGTGATGATAGTACCCATGGTGGTATTGCCATTGATACCCTGCCCGACCTTGACCTGCCCCCCGGCATATGCCTACCCGGGCAGGGCCCAACCAAAAAACCTGTAGACACGCCTGTAACCGACCCCGAGCCTGTAGCTTCTTAAACCACACTCACCTGAACCTCACCCCTCATTGACAATAATTGATGCATTTTTTGCCAATTATATTGTCTTTATTTTGCGCTAATAAAATATTTGCACATATTTGTGTAGTTATTTTTACGCAATAGATAATTCAAAATGGGTGCAACTACTAAGCCAACTAATACACTGGGTAGGCGCATTGCGCGTAAACGAAAAGAGTTTCGATACACGCAGGCGCAAATGGCCGAACTAACCAAAGTAAGCAGATCATTAATTGGCCAAATTGAGCTCGATAATGTAAAGCCTACTTTAGAGTTTTTATCACGGTTTGTACGCATTTGTAGTACCAGCTACACATACCTGATTGATGGCAAACAGCAGGAAGATGAGCTGCTCATACAATCGGCCCTGCGCGAATCGCTCGATTTTAGTATTTCTCCTTCACTAACTGAACAGGCCTATGAACTGCTCAAAGCCGTTAAAGATGACGACAAGGAGGTAAACACCAAACCCCAAGACCTGATTCAACTCATAGAAGGCCTCACCAACGAAAACATGCGTTTAAAAGACAGGCTGCTTCACTTGTTTGATGTCACAGAAAAATATAGCCGCACCTTAAAAAAGGTAGCCCTGTTTTAAATTGATGCCTTTTGCAGTTCATAATTACTACATATACGTATTCTGTTATTCAATCTTATGAATAATTGATACATTAGAGACATGAACCACAACCCCAGTTCAACTTTTAAAGGTCTCTATGAGTAAACTGATTAAGCAAAAAGCCAACTTTGGCACCGCCCCGGTGTTTTTAACAGCTATATCTACCATTCTGGGCGCTGTTATGTTTTTACGGTTTGGTTATGCAGTAGGCAGCACTGGTTTTTTAGGTACCCTGGCCATTATAGTATTAGGCCACGTGGTAACCATACCCACGGCCATGGCCATTGCTGAAATTGCCACCAACCAGAAGGTAGAGGGGGGTGGCGAGTATTATATTATTTCGCGCTCGTTCGGGCTAAACGTGGGGGCGGCCATTGGCATAGCCCTGTACCTGTCACAGGCCATAAGCGTTGCCTTTTATATTATAGCTTTTGCAGAGGCGTTTAAGCCAGTATTTGAGTATTTGAATGCCACCTTTCAATGGAACATTAGCAACCCCAGGCTGGTTAGCCTGCCCGCCATGGCTTTGCTTAGTATATTAATCATTACAAAAGGGGCCGACCTGGGCATGAAGGCCCTTTATGTAGTAGCAGCTGTACTGTTCATTTCATTGCTCATGTTTTTTACCGGTACTACCGACTACCAGTCAGCCAATACCAGCAACGGCAATTTGTTATTGCATATTCAAAACCCTGATAGCTTTTTTACTGTTTTTGCCATTTGTTTCCCTGCCTTTACGGGTATGACGGCCGGCGTGGGCCTTTCTGGTGATTTGAAAGACCCTAAAAAGTCAATACCCCTGGGTACACTTATGGCTACTGTTATAGGCATGATTATTTACGTGTTTATAGCCTACAAACTGTCAATAGCAGCCTCACCTAATGACCTGGCCAATGACCAGTTAATTATGCAACAAATTGCCTGGTGGGGGCCAATCATCCCAATAGGGCTGGCCTGCGCCACGCTGTCGTCAGCTCTGGGGTCAATACTGGTAGCGCCAAGAACATTGCAGGCACTGGCAAACGACAAGGTGTTTCCTAACCAAAAAATTAACAAATGGCTGGCCTCAGGCAAGCCAAATACCAACGAGCCTGTTAGTGCCCTCTACATTACCATTATTGTTGCTTTTGTAATTGTAGCCCTGGGTGACGTTAACTTTGTGGCCGAAATCATTTCAATGTTCTTTATGGTTACCTATGGGGCTATTTGCACCATTTCATTTTTACAGCATTTTGCTGCCGACCCTTCGTACCGCCCCTCATTCAAATCGCGCTGGTACCTGTCGCTTATCGGGGCCGTATCATGTGTATACCTGATGTTCAGCATGAATGCTCCCTACGCCTTTTTAGCCCTGTTTATAATGGTAGTGACCTACTTTGGCATTACCTACTACCAGAAAGACAGGCAGGGCATGGTAAAGATATTTCAGGGCGTCATATTCCAGCTAAGCCGCCAGTTGCAGGTGTTTTTGCAAAAAGCTGAAAAAGAAGACCTCGATACCTGGCGCCCCTCGGTAATCTGTATCTCATCAAACAGCTTTGACAGGCCAGCCGTGCTAGACCTCATGCGCTGGCTATCACACAAATATGGGTTTGGCACCCACATACACTACATTAAAGGGTACTTTTCAAAAGAATCAAACACCAGGGCATCAGAAGAGCTGGCCCGGTTAATTAAGCATGCTGATGTAAGCCACAGTAATGTGTATATGGATACGCTCATTTCGCCCTCGTATACCACCGCCATTGCGCAGGCACTGCAGCTACCCAGTGTTTCTGGCAAAGAATACAATATGTTTTTGTTCGAGTATTTCAGACACGACAAAAAAGGCATGCATGAAATTATTGAAAACGCCCCTTTAGTTAAAGCAGCAGGGTTTGACCTGTGCCTGCTGGCCACCACCAAAAAAGGCTTTGGCCACAAACGTGAAATACACATATGGGTACGGCCTACAGACTTTGAAAACGGCAACCTGATGATTTTGCTTAGCTATGTTATTGTAGGGCACCCCGATTGGCGAGGCACTAAAATCAAACTCTTCGCGGCCTTTCCTAAAGCAGAAATAGTTGAAACACGCCAGCAATTGTTAAGCCTGATTAAAGCCGGCAGGCTACCCATTTCGGCCTTAAATGTTGAGGTGGTTACACAAGAAGAGGGGGTACGTGTGCGCGCAATCATGAACGAACGCTCAAAAGATGCTGACCTGGTGATTACCGGCTTCAGAGAAGAAGCTTTGAAACAACTGGGGCAAGAAATATTTGAAGGGTACGACCAGCTGGGCAATATACTATTTGTGAATGCCCATGAAAATAAACTAATAAGCTAAGACCTATACCATGCCTGAAGAAAGCCCCAACTTTTTATTGCACGAGTTTAGCTATGGCAGCTATACCGTAGCCGTGTGGCAACTAGTGGCCCTGGTGGTTGTTTTAATTTCAGCCCGAGTGTTGCTGTGGGTCATTAAAAAGGTAATTAACCGCAGGGTAGCCCTTAAGAAAATAGAACAAGGCAATGCCTGGGCCATATTTCAGATCATTAAATACATGGTCATTGTATTGACCATTCTGATAGCGCTTGAAACGGTAGGCATTAACATCACCCTGTTGCTGGCTGGCTCTGCCGCCCTGCTGGTAGGTATTGGGCTGGGCGTGCAGGATATATTCAAAGACTTTCTGTCTGGTATATTGCTGTTGTTAGAGGGTACCGTAACCGTAGGTGATATTATTGAGGTTGATGGTATTGTGGGTAAGGTAGAGTCAATTGAGCTGCGCAAAACCAATATTGTTTCCAGAGATAACATATCTATCATAGTACCCAACAATAAACTGGTACAGCACAATGTAATTAACTGGTCGCACAACAAGCAGGCAACTCGCTTTAACCTAAAAGTTGGTGTGGCTTATGGGTCAGACGTGCAGTTGGTGCAAAAGCTGTTGGCACAAGCCGCCAACGACCACCCCCAAACCAGCAGCGAACGAAAGGCATGGGCACGCTTTCATGATTTTGCCGATTCGGCCCTGGTATTTGATTTATTGTTTTTTACTGAAGATATGTTTGCCATTGAAGATATCAAGAGCGAAATCAGGTTTACAATTGATGGCCTGTTCAGGGCCAATAACATCAAAATACCCTTTCCGCAACGCGATGTGCACCTTATACCGCAGGCTGGCACCTCAGAGAACAGCTAAAACATGTTGGGGTTGGGGCCGCTACAGGTTAGTTTTCTTGAAACTGCAGTTTAACAAGGTTGCTGTAGGTACCATTGTTTAATGCCAACAACTCATTATGGGTACCCTGCTCTTTAATTTTGCCGGCATCTAACACAAAAATCTTATCTACATTCCTGATGGTGGCCAGCCTGTGTGCTATAATAATGGTGGTGCGGCCGCGCATCAGTACATTCAGGGCGTCTTGTACCAGTGCTTCAGACTCAGAGTCAAGCGAGCTGGTAGCCTCATCAAGCAACAAAATGGCAGGGTCTTTCAAAATAGCACGGGCAATGGCTATGCGCTGGCGCTGCCCCCCAGAAAGCTTAATGCCCCGCTCGCCCACTATGGTTTCAAACCCTTCAGGAAAGTTTTCAATAAACTCAAGGGCATTGGCCTTGCGGGCTGCCTCTTTAATTTCATCAGTGGTAGCCCCCTCTTTGCCGTAACCTATATTTTCTTTAATGGTGCCCCCAAAAAGAATTACCTCCTGGGGTACTATGCCAACGTGCTGGCGGTAGTTGTACAAATCATAAGTGTCAATACTACGGCCGTCTACACTTATAGAGCCATTACCCAAGGGGTAAAAGCGCATCAGCAATTGGGCAACCGTACTTTTACCCGCACCACTGTGCCCCACCAGAGCCACCTTTTGGCCAGCACCTACGGTAAGCGATATATCTTCAAGCACTGTTACCTCTTTACGTGAGGGGTATACAAACGATACGTTACTGAAAACAATAGCACCATCAATACGCTCGGCCACTTGCTGGCTGGCTCGGTCTTCCTGAATATCGGCCTCCTGTTCATGGTCTAAAATATCAAGCACACGGGCAGAAGCGCCCAGGGCACGTTGCAGCTGCGTATATATGCTTGCCAGGCCACTCATTGAACCGCCAATAAAGCCGGTATACAAAATAAAGGCCACCAGCTCGCTCGATTTTATATCACCAGCAACAACCAGATTGGTACCATAACCCATAATTAATGATACGGCCGAGAAGAACGAGAACATAGTTACTGAAATGAAAATACCCCGGTACTTGGCTGCTTTAATAGAGAGCTTCACCATTTTTTCAAGGCTTGTGCCATAACGAAGCACCTCAAACAACTCATTGGTAAAGGCCTTTACAGTATGAATTGACTGCAGGGTTTCTTCTACAATAGTATTGGTTTTAGCCAGCTCGTCCTGGCTCTTCTTGGTTAGTTTGCGTATAAACCGGCCAAAAATTACGGCTACTATTGAAATAACTGGTATCAGCACCAGCATAAACAGTGTGAGCTTGGTTGAAAGTACCAGCAAAATGGCAATGCCTGCAACCAATACCAGTACCTGCCTTAGCAGCTCGGCCAGGGTGGTGCTGAAGGTTTCTTGCAGCATGCCAATATCTGCCGTGATGCGGCTTATCAAATCGCCAGTACGATTGGTGTCAAAAAAGGCAATGGGTAGGGTCACAAACTTTTTGTAAAGGTCACTACGCAGGCTGGCCATGGCCCTGTCGTTCACCACAGAAAACAAATACACCCTGAAATACGAAAACACCCCCTGCAAAAAGAAAATACCCAGCAAAAGCGCCACTACCTCTTCAACATCATTAAAAATACCAAACACAACCCCTTCAAACTGGTTGCTGGTGGTATCAAAAAAGGTACCTGTTATATAAGGAAAAGCCAACAGCGTAGCCGTAGAAAGCAGCAACGCCAGCAAACCTAACACAAACTGAACCCTATAGGGCAGGGTATAGCGAAACAGCCGCAACAGCTTTTTCAGGTTGTCTTTATTAATAGGCTTTTTTTGCTCTTTCTCTTCTGGTTGGGTATTGTGGCTTCCTCTGCTCATCTCACTAATTTGATAAATGGCTCAATTTGGCTATTGTCACTGGCTTGCAATATGCAAAAACGCAGCAAAGATAGTGACAAGAAACGGTTTATCCGCCCATACGCATACAGGACGGTTGCCAGGCATATGATATTGTAGTTATTGGTAAGTTAA
>CAZXTW010000412.1:0-6019 GCA_964643525.1 uncultured Roseivirgaceae bacterium | reverse complement strand
TGGTTGTATACCACCAGGGTGCCTACAATTAAAAATATTGATATGGCAAACTGAAACACCACCAGCACTTTGCGCAGCAGGCTGCCCTTGCCACTGTTGCCAAACTTGCCCTTGAGCGTATCTGACGGCTTAAAGCCTGACAGGAACAGGGCCGGATAGCTGCCCGATAGCAGGCCGGTAAACAGGGTAATGAGTACCATGGCCACCAGCAGGCTGCCATTGGCAGCTATATCAAGGCTAAGGGCCTTACCGGTAAAATCATTGACCAGGCCCAGCACCAGGTAGGTAATGCCTATTGACAGTAGCAGCGAGCAGATGGTCATGAGCAACGACTCACTTAAAAACTGCCCTATTAACTGAGTGCGGTAGGCCCCCACCACTTTGCGCAGGCCCACCTCTTTGGCCCGCTTAACTGACTGGGCCGTGGCCAGGTTCATGAAGTTAACGCAGGCAATAATTAATATAAACACCCCCACAATACTGAATATAAATACGTATGAGGCTTTGTTGTTGGGCTCAACTTCAGAGCGCAAATCAGACTGCAGGTGTATATCTGCCAGGGGTTGCAGAAAGTACTCTTGCCAGTAGCCAGAGCCTTCTTCCTGCTCGCGGATGTAGCGCTCTGAAATGCGGCGCACTTTTTCTTCCAGCGCTGCCGCGTTGGCCCCAGGCTTAAGCAGCAGGTAGGTGTATGAGTTAAAACCCCACCACGACTGTTTGTAGCTTAAAAAGTTTTCAATAGTGGGCAGAGAGGCCAGCATGCCAAACTTCAGGTGCGAGTTGGCCGGTATAGGGGCCAGCACACCGGTAATGGTAAAGGTGGTGCTGTCTTCAGGTAAAAACAGGGTGCGGCCCAGGGCATCTTCAGTGCCAAAGTAGCGGCGGGCCACCTCTTGGGTAATGACCATCTCAAAGGGGTCGTTCAGGGCCTCTGCCGGGTTGCCCTGCAACAGCGGAAAATCAAATATACTAAACACCGTACTGTCAGTATACCATATTTTTTCAAACAGGTTGAGGTTGGTGCCCGGCTTTTCAACTACCTTGTTTGAGGCGCTTCTAAACCGTACGGCCTTTTCAACCTCGGGGTAATCTTGTACCACATACCCCCCTACCGGGGCCGCAATGGTGGCCCAGGTTTCCTGCCCGGCATTTTTGGGCAGGTGGTAGGTAACAGCCAGCCTATGGATGCGGCCCGTGTTGGCATGGTGCTGGTCGTAGGTAAACTCGTCCTGCACGTATAAAAATATAACCAGGGCAGCCACAATGCCCAGGGTAAGGCCCAACACATTTAAAGTAGTAAATACCTTGTTTTTGAGCATAGCCCGCAGGGCTATCTTCACATAGTTTCGTAACATGCGTGTGTGGTTTAGGTGGTAATGGCTAATTATTACACCCAGGGTATGCATCAAAGCACACAGGCTGGGTTAAACGTTGGGTCTGTCAGTTGAGGTGGGTCGTGTAGTAAAGACCATGCTATATTAAGGGCCTACCGCCATAAATGCAAAAGGTTACAACCCAACCGGGCTGTAACCTTGCTGAAGGCGGCAATTGAGTGGTTGAAGTTGCCGCCCAAATGGGTAATGGGTGTTTATTTTTTGCCTTCCAGAATAGCCTGGTAGCGGGTGGGGTCATTCAGCACATCAATGGCCGCCTGCATATCGGGGTCGTGCGTGAACGAGGCCTGTATGCCGCCCTGCTCAAAGTAATAGTGGCGGGCAATTTCTTCTTTAAGCAGCTCGCCAATTACCTTGCGCTGCCGCTTTACATCTTCTACATTATCATGGCTGATTTTTTCTTTCAGCTGGGCTAATGATGCCTTTAACTCTTCATAATGCAGGTCATCTTCGGCTTTGGCCATTAATGCTTCAAAGGCCGTTTCAACCGGGGTGGTGTAACTGTATTCTTTGTCTTTTAACCAGTCAATAAAAGCGTCAATCTCTGCATCAGTCAATTCAAACTCATTGGCAGCCGCAATTGACTCATGGGTGTAGTAATACTGTGTGGCATAGTCAAGTATGAGGCCCTGCCTGATGAGGGCCCCTACTACAGGGTGGTTTTCGGGCAGCTCAACCACAATATCAGGGTCAACGCCGCCACCGTCAAACACCTCGCGGCCGTTTTTGGTATAAAATACTGATTTGAGTGAATCGGGCACCTTGCCCACACTGCCGTCGGGGCGGCGGTTGCTGTAGTCTAAAGCCTGGATGCACCGCCCACTGGGGGTATAGTATTTGGCGGTGGTAACCTTTAGTTGTGAGTTGTAACTTAAGGGGCGGGTGGCCTGCACCAGGCCCTTGCCAAATGATTTTTGGCCTACAACCACGCCACGGTCGTAATCTTGTATAGAACCCGCCACAATTTCAGAGGCAGAAGCGCTCATGCTGCTGGTCAATACTACCAAAGGCATGTTGGTATTCACTGGCGAGTTAAGGGTGCTGTATATTTGGTTTAGCTCTTCAATTTTGCCTTTGGTGCTTACCACCAGTTCGCCTTTGGGCACAAATACGTTGGTGGTGTTAACGGCCTCAATCAATAAACCACCCAGGTTGCCGCGCAGGTCAAGTATTACTTTTTTGGCACCCTCTTCTTCAAGTTTACGCAGGGCGTCTCTTACCTCTTTGCCCGCCTCTGTGGTAAACTCGGCCAGTTTAATGTAGGCCACATCATTGGCCACCATACCATGGTAAGGCACATTTTTAATGGTGATTTTCTCGCGCGTCAGGTCAAATTCTATGGGCTGCGCTACCCCGTAGCGCCTTACGGTTAGCTTTACGTTGCTTTGTATTTGCCCCTTAAGCAGGCGGGTGGCTTCGGTGTGGTTCATGCCGGTAATGTCAATGCCATTCACGGCAATCACTTCATCGCCCACCTTCATGCCGCTACGCTCGGCCGCATAGCCCTTACTGGGCATCAGCACCACATGCTTGTTGTTGAGGTAGCCCACTATGGCACCAATGCCCCCATACTCGCCCGTGGTTTGGGTGCGGAAGTCTTCAATGGCATCTTCAGGGATGTAATTGGTGTAGGGGTCAAGGTTTTCAAGCATGGCCTCAATGCCGGTACGCATTAAGGTGTTGGGGTTTACATCATCAACATAATAATAATTTACCTCGCGGTACAGGGTAGCGAATATGTCAAGGTTTTTGGTAATCTGGAAGTACTTATCGGTAACTGAAAATGAAAACAGGCCGGTGCCAAGCACTACAACAACCAACAGCAGGGTGGCCTTTTTCTTGTTGAACTTAACTTTCATACGGGTAAGCGTTGATTAAAAACGATTAAACCAAAGGTACTCAATACCAACGGCAAAGGCCCGCGAATTGATACAGAAGGCGGCATGTTTCTTTGGCTGGCCTGCCCAAACCCAGGGCCAGTTATGGGTGTTATGGACTGTATGTAAGCATTTTTGATTGTATATTTGGCCACTGCCGCAGCCCTTGCTGTGGTGAGCCATGCTACCTATGAAAGAGCAACTACAAGCACTGGGCCGCCAGCTAAGCGGCCAACTGTATACTGATGATACGCTGCGCACGCTGTATGCCACTGATGCCTCGGCCTACCGCGAGCTGCCCCTGGCCGTAGCCATGCCCAAAACTGAAGCTGACCTGGTGGCGCTGATTGATTTTGCGCGTACCCACAAAACCTCAATAATACCACGCACGGCAGGCACCTCACTGGCCGGCCAGGTGGTGGGCAGTGGCATTGTGGTAGATGTATCAGTGCACCTGAACCAAATACTGGAAACCAACCCTGAAGAGGGCTGGGTGCGGGTGCAGCCTGGCGTAATACGCGATGAGCTGAATATGCACCTGAAGCCCTACGGCCTGTATTTTGGCCCTGAAACCAGCACCGCCAACCGGGCCATGATTGGGGGCATGGTGGGCAATAACAGCTGCGGCTCAAACTCAGTGGTGTATGGCAGCACACGCGACCACCTGATTGAGGTAGAAGCCCTGCTGAGCGACGGCAGCCGCGCCACCTTTGGCCCACTGAGCAATGAGGCCTATGCCGCCAAGCGCCAGGGCCCTGATACGCTTGAAACGCACCTGTACCGCCAGATACATGCCCTGCTGGCCGAGCCCGGCAACCGCCAGGAAATTGCCAGCCAATACCCTAAGCCTGATATACCCCGCCGCAACACAGGCTATGCGCTTGACCTGCTGGCCCAGACGGCCCCCTATGTGGCAGATGGGCCTGAGTTTAATTTTTGCCAGCTGCTGGCAGGCTCTGAAGGCACCCTGGCCCTGATTACAGCCATTAAGCTGCACGTAAACCCCCTGCCGCCCAAGCATAAAGGGCTGGTGTGTGCCCACTTTAATACGGTGCACGAGTCATTAGAGGCCAACCTGGTGGCCCTGAAGCACAACCCCAGCGCCTGCGAGCTGATGGACCATTATATATTAGAGTGCACCAAAGAGAATATTGAGCAGCGCCAAAACCGCTTTTTTGTGCAGGGCGACCCAGGCGCCATACTGGTGGTAGAGCTGAGCCGACACAGCGAGGCTGAGCTGCAACGCGATAAAGACGCCCTGGTGGCCAGCCTGCAGGCCGCCGGGTTGGGCTACCACTACCCTTTTGTGCAGGGCAGTGATATTAAAAAGGTATGGACGCTGCGCAAGGCCGGGCTGGGGCTGCTCTCAAACATACCTGGCGATGCCAAGCCTGTGGCTGTTATTGAAGATACGGCTGTTGATGTGGCCGACCTGCCCGCCTTTATTGATGATTTTAATAAGGTGCTGAAGCAGTATGACCTGTATTGTGTGCATTATGCCCATGCCGGCAGTGGCGAGTTGCACCTGCGCCCCATTATTAACCTGAAAACAGAGCAGGGCAATGCGCTGTTCAGGGCCATAGCCCAGGAGATAGCCACCCTGGTAAAGCAGTATAAGGGCTCGTTAAGTGGTGAGCACGGCGATGGCCGCCTGCGGGGTGAGTTTATTGAGCAGATGGTGGGCCCTAAAAACTACCGCCTGCTAAAGGATGTGAAACGCACGTGGGACTTCCAACAGGTGTTTAACCCCGGTAAGATTGTAGATACGCCCCCCATGAACAGCAGCCTGCGCTACGTGCCGGGCCAACAGACACCGCAGATTAATACCATTTTTAATTTTGATAAAACGCAGGGCATTGTACGGGCGGCCGAGCTGTGTAACGGCAGTGGCGACTGCCGCAAAACAGCTGCCAGTGGGGGCACCATGTGCCCCAGTTATATGGCTACCCGGCAGGAGAAGGATACTACCCGCGCCCGTGCCAATATTTTGCGTGAGGTACTGACCAACAGCACCAAAGCCAACCGCTTTGACAGCCAGCAGGTAAAAGAGGTGATGGACCTTTGCCTGAGTTGCAAGGCCTGCAAGGCTGAATGCCCCAGTAATGTAGATGTGGCCAAGCTCAAAGCGGAGTTTCAGCAACATTATTACGATGCCAACGGGGTGCCGTGGCGCACCCGGCTGGTGGGTAATTTTACCAAAGGGGCCAAACTGGCTGCTGCCTGGCCAGCGGCCTATAATTTTGTGTTTACCAATGCAGTTACAGCCAATATTGCCAAAGGGGTAATGGGCTTTGCCAAAGCACGCCCTGTACCAAAAATGCATGCTACCACACTGCGCAAATGGTACCAGAAAAACCTGCCCCTGCTGCGCAGCCTGACCAAAGCCAGCCAGCAACAGTTGGGCACGGTGCACTTTTTTTGTGATGAGTTTACCAATTATAATGATACACCTGCCGGCATAGCCGCCCTGAAGCTGTTAAGCACGTTGGGCTATACGGTAACTATACCCCAGCATGAAGAGAGTGGCCGCACGCAGCTTTCAAAAGGGTTGTTAAGGCAGGCGCAGGCCATTGCCCATAAAAATATTGATGCGCTGGCCCCTGTAGTGACGGCCCAGGCGCCCATTGTAGGCCTTGAGCCCAGCGCCATTTTAACCCTGCGTGATGAGTATGTAACGCTGGCAGACGATGGCCGCCGCACCGCTGCCGAGCAGCTGGCAGCCAACAGCTTTATGGTAGATGAGTTTTT
>CAZXTW010000411.1:1984-6022 GCA_964643525.1 uncultured Roseivirgaceae bacterium | reverse complement strand
ATATTAAAATATGAAAATGGGGCATGGGCACTATACAATGAAGTGGAAACACTCAAAGGAGAAACCTTTCGTGATTCATTAGCAGCAATAACCCTGGCAGAAGCTGACACTGAAGGCTGGGCAGTAGGCAAAAATGGCACCATTTTACAGTTAACGCAGGGGCAGTGGGTTGAAAACAGTGCATCAAAAATACTCACCCAGGGGCGAGACCTGAGAGACATTACCTATGCGGGTAATACCCTATGGGCCGTGGGTGAACATGCCATTTTGACATTTGAAGACGCTGAATGGCACAATGACATAAGCTACGAAGAGTACCCTCAAGATGAAAATTATTTTAGGCAGGTAGTATTTGATGCAGTGGGCAAAACAGGCTATCTGCTTAGCAGAGACAATCTATATCAGTTTCGAAATGGCTTTTGGATTGGTTTAGCCGGGTTTGACAAAGGAGTATTTTTTGAATCTGCAGCTATAAGCCCTGAAGGAGATAAAGATTGGCTACTATCTAGCCAGGGTGCCCAGCAGTACATACAGGACGAGCCAGTTGGTGAGCCCTATCCAAAAAAGGGCTTAAGCATGGCCAACATCACCTTTAACAAAAGCTTTACTCGTGGCTTCTTCTCAGAGTACCGTGCCCTCAGCATCTTTGAAAAAAACCAATGGACCACCTACCCCTTAACAGAAAACTCACCTTTGGCACGCATCACCTGTGCTGCTGTTTTAGACAGTGCCATATGGGTAGCCGGTACCAATGGTGTAATTGCCAGATTATCCAGATCGCCAGCCGTTACACTTCAGTCTAATCAGGAGGCCATTGCAACCTTGAATCAAAAACTGATCTTTTGTACTAATGATCACAGCGGGCTTACCATTAACTCATTTGGTATTTATGATGTGCTCAATAACAATGTGTTAGATACCAGCAGCTACTACATTACCCAGTTAGACACTGCTGTTGAGGTTGCGTTAAACTTGCCCGCCGATTTTTATGACCTATATGATGGCCGTAAGCTCACGCTGGTTGTGAACGCCACCCCAGGCATTAGTGAAGCGGCCGACTATGCCTACCAGTTTACCCTCGGTGGGGCACGTGCCTGGTATACCAAATGGTACTTCGTAGCTTTTTGGCTGGCTGCAAGCATGGTGGCCTTACTATTTGGGGTAAGAACGGTACGTAAACAACGGGGCAAAATACACAGCAAACGTAAAGAACACGCGAATTACTCTAAGGAATTTAGTGCAGGGCATACCACAGAAATAATACCAGATAACCAACTGGAGGCTCCAGCCAAAAAAACAGTCACTCAGTCTGAGCAGGCTCAAAAAATAATGCAGCTACGTGCAGCCCTCAATGAAAACCCTGCCGATGTAAACCTGCTTGAGCAACTGGCGCTGGCTTATGAAGCTGCTGGTGACGAAGCCCAGAAAGAGGCCACCATACAACAAATTGCTGACATTTGGCAGCAGCAGCTCAAAGAGCTGGAAGAGCAAAGTGCCGAGCAGCCCGATAACCTTGAGCTGCTGAACATGCAGGTAACCCTACTGGGCCAAATGGGCCGCAAAAGTGAGTTGCGCCAGGTTGAGCAGCAAATTGAAACTATCAAACAGCAGGCAGCCTTTAACCGCAACCTGGGCCGCGACTTCCGCATTGAAAGCCTTACCGTAAGTGAGTTGCCCTTTTTTGGCAGCTTTGACTGGTTTTTGCAGCCGGGCGTTAACCTGGTGCTGGGCAAAAACGGCTACGGCAAAACCCACCTCATGCAAATGATCATTGCCCTGTTGCAGGGCAATGCTAAAATGGCAGAGAAATACCTGAAGGGGGTACAACGCAAAGGTGCCTTCATGGCGGTTACCCTGCGCAGCAATAACCATGAAATCACCATCCGCTACTCGGGCCGCCGCTTCAGGGTAGAGCAGTACCAGCTGGCCGAAGGCCGCCGCGAGCGCATTACCACCCCAGAAGGCCCCCTGGGTAAAATACCTGCCCTGGCCATCTCAGAGCTGCGCTTTATTGACAAAAGTGCCACCGCCATTGGGCGTACCGATGAGGCAGAACACCTGGCCGACCTTAAAACCTATGGTGTATACCATTTTGCCAACCGCCAGCCCCTGGGCAACCTCCTGCAAGAGTACCTTTACAACTTTGCCTTTAACAAAGCCGAAAGCAATGAGCCACAGCCGGTAGAGCAACTATACAATGAGGTATTTACAGCCCTGACCAATGACGAGTTTGAAATATCAGGTGTGCAGCGCGACCGTGACCTGTCATATTACAAAATATTTGTTAAAACCCCCGGCAGCCCTGAGCAGCTAGAGATACAAAAAGCCTCGCAGGGTACGCTCTCTACCCTGTCCATCTTTAGCCTCATCTATGCCTACCTGCGCAACATGGCCAAGGCATTGGCCCCTGCCAATGAGCCTTTTGTTGAAGATTATGAGGCTATAAGGCAGCGCCACGGCATTGTATTCATTGATGAAACTGACGCCCACCTGCACCCCGATTGGCAGCTAAAGCTGGTGGGCCTGTTAAAACGCATATTCCCCAACATACAGCTCATCCTCTCGGCCCATAACCCCACCATGGTAGCCGGTGCCAAGGCTGGCGAGGTGAGCGTGATGCGCCAGGCAGGGGAGGGCTTTGTCATGAAACAGTTTGACCGACATTTTATTGGTGCCAACTCAAAAGACATTTACCAGAAAGTGTTTGAGGTAGATAGGCCCGACGACAATTACCAGCACCTGGGATCACTTTACCCGTTCAGAAAGCAGTTTTACAAAGAGCGCGACCAACTATTGGCCAGTACAGACCTGGACGCAACACAGAAAAAAAGGCTCAATGAACTTAACCGGCAGCTGGCCGAGCTGGAAGATTATCAGGAAATGAAACAGGCCCATGATGACGAACGCAACTGGCAGGAAAAATATGAAGACCTGAATGAAGCCTACCAGCAGCTCAAAGAGGAACACGAACAACTGAAGGGCAACAACACGCTAACCTAACCACTAAAACTACATTAAACATGGCCGATTGGGTACGCAACGGACTAATTAACCTGTATGCCAACAATGCGATTGAGGCAGTAGAAGACGATGCACAATTAATAATTGATGCCTTAAACGCCGCTGCCCCTGATGGCACGGCCCCAATTACAGGCATTACAGATTTATTAAACCTGCCTGATTATACCCCGTTGAACCAGCAAATTACTGACGCCAAAGCAGAGTTGGAGCGTAGCGGATTTCATGACAACACCCTCACGACAGATCAAAAGCGCTACACGGTACTTGAGTTGATGTACAAACACAACCGCCGCAGTGAAGATGTTGACAACAGCCTGCACAAAAACCGCATATACCTGTTTCGTGACGTGGCCCTGGCTGCCTTTGCCCAACAGGGCTTGTGGACTGAGGCACAGCAGCAGCACTTTGAAGCATTGAGCGAAAAGTTTGCCGAACACCGCATCTTATTCATATCCTACACCAACAAACCCGACGACCCCATTCATGTATATGAAAACTACAATCATATTTATGACAGGCTGCCACGTAATGAGCGCGATGAAGACATCAGAGAGCAGCGCAACCAGCTGCCTTTGTACCTGAGCAAGCGTTTTAAAAGCATGAACATGCACAATGTGTTTTATGATAAAAAAGTACTGCGTGTGGGCGATGAGTGGGAGAGTATTATCAGAAAAGAATGCCTCAATGCCTTTACCCTGGTACAAATCATTACCCCACAGGCCCTTACCTGGTCTGAAAACAGCAACTGGGTATTTAAAGAGTGGGAAATATTCAACAACCAACCCGAAACCGCCGGTATACCCAGAAACCGCTACTTTATGTTGTGCTACCTGGCCAACCTCAACGATGCAGACTTTGACTACCCACAGTGGGTGCAAGACATGCAGGCCATACAATACATTACCATGAAAAATGACGCCACCACCATGGAAGGCTACATCAGAAACATCAGAACCCAGGTAGATGAATTCATCCGCAACAACATCATCCGCGCCCTCTAACTACCGTAATTCACCT